>JAYVFX010000503.1:0-4953 GCA_043772795.1 Deltaproteobacteria bacterium | reverse complement strand
GCTGCTTTGAGTGGAACGCCCGCCCAAGCGTTCTTTTCCAATGCCTGCCAACAGAGGAAAGTGAGCCGGCCATTAGGACGCAAGGCTGTGTGCAAATTACGAAATGCGGCTATAGGGTCCTCAAAGAACATAACGCCGAAGCGTGAGAAAGCGACGTCGAAACGCTCGTGGGCGAACTGATGTGTCTGCGCGTCGGCATGTAAAAATTCGAGATTCGTAAAGCCGAGTTCCTGTTGTCGTTCTCGGGCACGGTTCAACATAGGCTGAGAGATGTCGATCCCCAAAACGAACCCGTTCGGACCCACACGTTCGGCCAGCTCAAGTGAGGTCTGACCACAGCCACAACCGACATCGACAATCTGCTCGCCCGGCTTTATGGCCGCTCGTTGGAGAGCCACGAGACCAAGCGGATGAATTTGCGCATCAAGTTGCTGCTGCCGCAGTACCCACTTGGGACCACCTTGCTCGTTCCAATAGCGGATCTGTTCCTGGTTGGCTGCTGTTTCCACGTCGCCCTCCTCTTGTATCTGTCTTGAATCCGTAACTGCTCTAGTTCAGTCACGCTTCCTCGTCGCTGATAGCACATCAAGCCTCATACACCCATCCCCTGTTTGTGTTGGACTGGTTGACACACAGTGTGGTGCGCTAATCCGTAAGTGCCAGAACATTTTTCATTCAAGGGGGAAGATTATGAAAAGGTATTACCTAACATATCTCGCTTGTACGCTAGAGGACTCTTGCGCTTTTTCGAGTGTCCTGGCAGTAACGAATATACACGCATGAGTAGCGTAAAGGAGGAATCCTCAATGGCGAAAGAAGCTTTTGATTCGATTGGTGCGTCTTTGGTGAGGACCAAAGACAAAGAATGGATTGATACCGGCACCGGCAATCAGTTTCTCGTCCTACGAATTAGTAAAGAGACCGGTGCGTGGAGTGCATTGATAAAAGCCAAGGCTGGCCAGGTCAACGCGCCACATACCCACATTGGTCCGGCAGATTTCTATGTACTCTCCGGTGGATTTGATTACCGCGGTGGTTCGGCTCGGGCGGGGGATTGGGTTTACGAACCCGCTGGGGCAGTACACGAAGCGACAACCCACCCGATGGATACGGTGTATCTCGCCAACGTTCACGGCCCAGTCGCATTCCACGATGGCAAGGGTGGATTCGCTGGTATTTTGGACTGGCGAGCGGTGCAGAAGATGGTAGATGCCGCGAAGAAGAAAACGAAGAAAGCTCCAGCACGGGCGAAAGCATCCCCTGCGAAGAGAGCAATGGCAAAAGCGGCGTAAGTGTAGCCGTAGAGACGTAGCATGCATGCTACGTCTCTACCATTTGAGATTCGTGCGCACAGCGCACGCTACACTTCCTTCTCTAGTATTGGCGCAGCTGAGCCCAGCGTTCGCGGTGCCACGCCGCATCACCAAAAGTCATCTCTGTCGCGCGCGCGCGTTTCAAATAAAACCCGGCATCGTGCTCGTCGGTCATACCGATGCCACCGTGCATCTGGACGCCTTCGTTGGCGGCAAGGATGTATGCGTCTGAACAGCGTGCTTTGGCTAACGAGACCAGCGATTGCCACTCAGGATCATTGGCATCGACTGCGCGGGCCGCAGCCATAACCGTTGATCGTGCCAGTTCAATCTCCATGAAGAGCCGTGCGGCGCGATGTTGCAGCCCTTGGAACGTACCAATCAAAGCACCAAATTGCTGACGAGTTTTGAGATAGGCGATGGTGTCATCGAAAATCTGACTCATGCCGCCGAGCATTTCGGCGCAGAGACCGATTGTTGCACGATCAACGACCTGTGCAAGAATTTCGTATCCCTTATCAAGCGTACCAACGATACTGTTTTGGACGACCTTCACGCCGTCGAGTGCAAGCAAGGCCGTCGGACGGTTATCCACGCGCTGTAGCGGCGTGAGCTTGAGGCCAGGCGTTTCCTTCGCAACCAGAAAGAGTGTGATACCGGTGAGATCGTTCTGGTTGCCAGAAGTCCGAGCTGAAACAATAAAAGCGTCAGCAGTCTGCCCGTCAAGCACTTGAATCTTCTCGCCAGATAACAGCTGGTGTTGTCCTTGGCGTGCGGCTTTTGTCGTCACGCGATTCAGCTCATACCGGCTACGTAATTCCTGATACGCAACCGTGAGAATCTTCTCGCCGCTGGCGATGCCCGGAAGCCACGCTTGTTTCTGTGCATCACTACCAGCCCGACTCAATAATTCTCCAGCAAGCAGTACAGTGGAAAGAAATGGCTCTGGGGCGAGGGTTCGCCCCAATGCTTCAAGGACGACCGCTAAATCAGCAAGACCCATCCCGGCACCGCCGTAGGTGTCGGAAATGAGAATGCCAGTCCACCCCAGCTCGGCCATCTGTTTCCACAGGTCACGTGAAAACCCGATGGGATCATTCGCGTCACGTAGTGCACGCAGCCGACTCACGGGTGAGTGTTGGCGGACAAAGTCGGCAGCAGTTTTAGCTAATAATTCTTGATCTTCAGTAAGAACGAGTTCCACGGGAAGCTCCTAGAAAACGTAAAAAGTAGTCAGTAGTCAGCATTCAGTAGTCAGTAGAAAAAAGACTTTGGACCTTGGACTTTGGACTTTAGGACAAAAACCAGAAATTGCTTTCCTACAAGCCCCAAGGCCCCAGCCTCTAGTTCCTATTCCGCGTTTAATCCGGCAACCCCAACACCCGCTTCGCAATAATATTCAGTTGAACCTCACTCGTTCCGCCTTCGATCGAATTGCCACGCGAGCGTAGCCAATCATGGGTCAGGGTAATCTCACGGTTAGTGAATCCTGTTCCTTCCCACCCTAAAGCGTGGGGTCCAGCGATCGACAGCAATAATTCCTGACGGCGTTGGTTGAGTTCAGTGCCATAAATCTTGAACATCGAACTTTCTGCTCCAGGTGGACGGCCAGATTTGGCGGCATCGCGTGAACGATCAGCGGTAAGTTTGAAGGCCAGATTGTCCATTTCATATTGCGCGATGCGATGGCGCAGGGTGGAGTCGGCGACACGACCATCTTCGAGACCAACATAATCCTCTGCCCAGTCACGCATTGTGCGTTTCTTACCACCACCACCAAACGCTGAAGCGATCATCGAGCGTTCGTGGTTGAGCAATGCTTTGGCGACGGTCCAGCCTTGATTGACTTTGAAGATGACGTTTTTTACTGGCACCTGAACGTCGGTGAGAAATGTCTCACAAAAAGGTGAAGAGCCACTGATGAGCTTGATCGGCCGCGTTTCTACACCAGGTGTCGTCATATCCACGAGGATGAAGGTAATGCCTTCTTGTTTCTTGGCGGTTGGATCGGTGCGCACCAACATGAACATCCAATCAGAAAGATTGGCGTATGACGTCCATACTTTCTGGCCGTTGATCACGTAGTAATCGCCTTGCTGGACAGCTTTGGTCTGTAGTGAGGCAAGATCACTACCAGAGCCTGGTTCTGAATAACCTTGGCACCAACGGATCTCGCCACGAACAACCTTGGGCAGATGTTCGCGTTTCTGTTCTTCCGTGCCAAATTGCAGCAGCGTCGGCCCGATCATCGTCAAACCGAAACCGGATAAGGGCTCTGGTAGTTTGAGTGCAGCCATCTCATCGCGCAAGACTTTTGCCTCGGCTTTTGATAATCCACCACCGCCATACTGCGCTGGCCATTCGGGTGCGGTCCAGCCACGTTCGGCCATCACCTCCAGCCAACGCTTCATAGCAGGGTCGGGGTAGGTCGCTCTACGACCACCCCAATTTCCCTCGCCTAATGCGAGAATGAGGCCCCGAACGCCTTGTGGGGAGTTATCCAATAACCATTTGCGTGTCTCACTACGAAATTGTTCAAGCTCGGCCATACGTTATTCCTCCGAAGTTTGTAGGGGCGGGCGGCTGAAGGTACGCCCCTACTGGAGAGTCTACATTATTGCGCCGCGACGCCACCATCAACCGCCATTGGCAAGCCAGTGACAAACGAGGCTGCGTCTGAACAGAGCCATACCACGGCTTCGCCGATCTCTTCAGGCTTACCCATGCGTCCGATCGGTTCCGCTGCGGTCATACGTTCCGCTCGGCCTGGACGTGACCCAGTGATGCGATCGACCATTGGCGTCTTAATCACTCCTGGACACACGGCGTTCACACGAATGTTCTGTTTAGCGTATTCGAGCGCGGCGGTTTTGGTGAGGCCGACCACGCCGTGTTTGCTGGCGACGTAGGCAGGCATCTGTGGTACGCCGAGCAAACCAGCATCAGACGCAGTGTTGACGATCGCGCCACCGCCTTGTTTGAGCATCTGCGGGATCTGATATTTCATGCACAGCCACACGCCTTTGAGGTTGATGTCGATCACGCGATCCCATTCTTCTTCTGTGTAGTCGATAGTCTTCCTGGTCGAGCCTTCGATGCCTGCGTTATTGTGAGCGCAGTCAAGGCGACCGTAGGTATCGACAGTTTTCTTTACCATCGCTTCGATATCAGCAGCTTTGCCCATATCGGCTTTGACGAAAATTGCCTCGCCACCGGCAGCTTTAATCATCTGCACGGTTTCCTCACCTCCCGCGACGACGATATCAGCAACGACGACCTTTGCTCCCTCGCGAGCGAATATTAGTGAGGTGGCACGCCCGATACCTGAACCTCCACCTGTAACGAGGGCAATTTTTCCAGCAACTAATCCGGCCATTGTTATTCTCCTTTTCTTTTTCAGACGTAACGAGTAATGAGATATAGGCTATATACTGTGGGCTATAGGCCAGAAAGCTCCTGCTCTAACCCCTCCCTACAGCCTACCGCTTAGAGTCCGTAGCCTTTTGTTCTACTGACTACTGACTACTGACTACTGACTACTTTTCAAGGGGGCCTTGAGCCCACTGCAGTAAAGATCATTTTAGCAAAGGATTCACTCTTTGTTTGTGATACGCTGCGACGACTCGGAAGACCGAGGTGT
>JAYVFX010000502.1:0-2930 GCA_043772795.1 Deltaproteobacteria bacterium | reverse complement strand
TCCGGGAGAAGCCTGTCCTGAGCGCAGTCGAAGGGGCCAGGATGAGGGGAAGAGATAACGGGCGTCTTCCTTTGCGATCCCCTCACCCTTACCCTCTCCCGGTGGGAGAGGGAATTTATGCCGTTACGCAAACTTCTGAACCATCGCTGCGGCCTGGTCGAGTAGTGGTAACACCTTCGCCTTGTTATCAGATGGTAGACCAATGACGACGCGTTCAACGCCAGCATCTTGGAACTGTTTCAGTGTGTCTTCTTTACCCGGTGCCCCGAAAATCGAAACGGGAACCTCGCTTGCTTTCCGTCCGACCCGAGCTGCACGCTCACTCAAATCTTTGATTGCAGCGGGAAGATCTTTCGGTCTGATCCCGACGGGAATCCAGCCATCGCAATAGCGCGCCACGCGGTCGAGGCCCTTTGAGGACAAGGTGCCGAGCAAGATTGGCGGATGCGGTTTTTGTACCGGCTTCGGATACGACCAGATCGGATCGAAATTGACAAACTCACCGTGATATTCGGCCGCATCTTTGGTCCAGATTTCTTTCATCGCTTCGATACGTTCCCGCAGGATTTTCCAACGCTTGTTAAACTGGGTCCCGTGGTTTTCCATCTCTTCAGCGTTCCAGCCTCCGCCAATGCCGAAGATCAGGCGGCCATTGGACAACGCATCGACCGATGCAACCTCTTTGGCCATAAGGATCGGATCACGTTCGATCACCAGACAAATGCCACTACCAACCTTAATAGTTTTGGTGACCGCTGCAGCGGCTGTCAGTGTGACAAAGAGGTCGTGCGTATGCCAATAGTCCTTCGGGAGATCTCCGCCACCTGGCCACGGGCTTTTACGATTGGCAGGAATGTGAGTGTGTTCAGGAAACCAAACCGATTCAAATCCGCGCGCCTCAACTTCGCGTGCGAGGTCATCGGCACGGATCGCATAGTCTGTGGCAAACATCGAAACCCCAACTTTCATACTGTCCTCCTTGTCCAAAAATACGTACCTACTGTGTCACTTTTTTTCCTAACCGTATAGCGCGTCAACGCATGGACGGATCAACAAACAACCGCCCTTATGTTTCTGCGATCCCCAGATCTTTGCTCAACTGATTCGTTAACACGTCTCTACTGCGGAATACGCTAGCCCGAGGTTTCTCCTGCGGTCAAGAGGAAATGGTTGCAAGAGGAAAAGTAAAGATTTAGGCTCGCAAGAGAATGAGAGGTGTGTATGGCTCAGATAGTTAGCCCAACAGAATTCTGTGTACCGCTTACAATCAACGTTCAACGAATTAATCTGACAGACGAGCAGTTCTTCATGTTGTGCCAAGAGAATGAGGTGCTGCGGTTTGAGCTCACGGCTCAAAAGGAATTGGTCATTATGCCTTTGGTTGGGGGGCTTGATGGTATGCGCAATGCTCGACTGTCCTCCCAACTTATGGGGTGGGCTGATAAAGATGGAACGGGTATGGCGTTTGGTTCTTGCGTCGGTATTACGCTGCCCAGCGGCGCCGTTCGTTCACCGGATGCATTTTGGATCAAGCAAGAACAATGGGACGTGCTCACGAAGGAACAACGGGAAAAGTTTGCACCGGCCTGCCCAGTTTTTGTTGTCGAGCTGCGCTCTCAAGCCGAGCGGCTTACTGATCTTCACGATAAAATGCAAGAATACCTTGCCAACGGTGCACGCTTGGGATGGCTTATCGATCCCTTTGAGAAGCGCGTCTACATCTATCGTCCTGGCCTGCCTGTAGAGACGTTGGACAATCCCGAAACAGTCAGTGGTGATCCTGTCTTGCCTGGATTTGTTTTGCCGGTACGCGAACTGTGGTAGATGACCGGCGAGGGACCTTTTCTTATTCTCAAGCCTACATCGCGATAGCTGATTTTTTCACTCGGGAAGATTTATGCGCACCGTAATAGAGTTCGCCTAATACGATACTGGAGGTGAACACTTCGTCGGCTGCGGCTAACCGCTGCTGGACGACCGCCTCCTTGGCAAACAGTGCGATCACAATGTTCGTGTCGAGTAGAACTCTACCACTCATTCGGCTGCACCTGTTCGCAATCTTCTTCGATCGCTTGTTTCATCAGGGCCAGATCGTCAGTCTCCACCAAGCCAGCAAATCGTAACAACGCCTGCCCGGGCACGCCGCGGACGCGGGCGGTTACGAGCGCGCGTGCGAACTCCAGCACTTGACGCTGTTGTTCAAGCGGCAAGTGCGAGAGTTGTTCCCGGATTTCCGTCTCAAGTGTCGGACTCATCATGAAGGGGTACCTCCCTTACAGAAGAAACTTACCAACTGCTTATCAACTCTTTTTTCTTCTAGCACTGTTGTAGGAAACAGCAACGGCGAGAGAAGCCTAACAACAAGGTATCAAGTTATTGGTCAGCCTTAAGAGCACTAAGGAGCGAAGTCGTCGGAATTGCGGAAGTCAATAGAAAGAAGGTTGCGAAAGGTTGGAGGAATTTTGCAGTCTTCTATAAGAATCGGAATCAGTGGTCGTTCGCGTGCAAGGACATTAGGATGTTGTTGGCTGAAACCTTCGGTGAGTGTCCAAGTTTTGTCATCGCGAAAGTAGTTGATGCTCCAGACCGTGACCATCTTACGAGACTGCTCAATGGCCTCATTAAGTCGTGACAGGACATGATCGCCTGCTTGTAGCTCCCATTTATCGAACCACACCCGTACGCCGTGATTGCGCAGACGCTCAGGCAGGCTTTCGCACCAAGCCGCGTCTTCGCTGGCGTGACTGAGGAATACGTCGTATGTGAAATCTTGTTCGGCCATCCTTCTCCCCTGTCCAAGATATACTGTAGGTGAAGTCAAGAAGGCAAGATGTCAGACTATCGAGAAAAATACCAGGACATGGATCTGGGAGTGACATTGGTAGTTTGCTACCTGTGTGGTCCGGTTACACTAAATCGAACCACACGAC
>JAYVFX010000501.1:0-5993 GCA_043772795.1 Deltaproteobacteria bacterium | reverse complement strand
GCCTGGAACGAGATACACAAGGAGGAACTGAAGAAGTTCCCCAATGGCAAGCATGACGACACAGTCGACTCGGTTGCCCAGGGGTTCAACCATCTACACCAGACAAATATACTCGTCCCGACTTGGGGTAGAGACCTGGATCGAGATGGTCAGATTGGTGGACACGTAATACGGGGATCCACAGGTCCTTACGTGCTAGTAACCGGTTGTGTGTTCGGCCGTAGAGTGTAAACAGACAGACAGACAGACAGAGATAGGAGCCTAACATGGTAGATGTGACCCCGACCCCGACCCCGAAGCCTAGCCTGAAGACAATGGCCTCCGCACTCATAAGCCGAAATTGGTTCTCCCAGCTCATTGGGATTACCTTCAAGGGCGCGAGGGACCTGTACAACGTCTTCGGTTATCCGAAGCAGCTTTCCCCCGAAATGCTGCTGGGGAAGTATCAGCGCCAGGATATTACCTCCAGAATCGTGAACATGCCTCCAGAGGAGATGTGGGCTACTCCTCCAGAGATGAAACCGTCTCATGGGGTAAAGACAAAGTGGGACGAGTTCGTTACGAAGACGGTGCTGTGGCAAAGAGTCATTCAGGCAGACAAGCTGTGTTCCTTCGGACAGTTCTCCATCCTATGGATTGGGCTTCCAGGGGATCAACAGTCTCCGGCTCAGAAGGTGTCCAATCTAGATGACATGCTGTACCTTCAGGCCTACGGAGGGCAGAACGTAACAGTCAAGTCCTACGAGGAGAGCACTAGTAATCCCCGATTCGGTCAACCCGTCATATACGAGGTAAAGACTGGGCCGCAGCCTCAACAGGCCAAGACTATTCAAGTGCACCACAGCAGAATAGTCCATATTGTCGACCGCCCTCTCGAGGGCCTAATGTTCAGCGAGCCCCGTCTGGCACAGATCTACAACGTACTGGACGATCTCCTAAAGATCTCAGGAGGCTCGGCAGAGACGTTCTGGCTGACATCGAACAGGGGTATGCAGGCTGATGTGGATAAGGACATGCAGCTTACAACGGCTGATGCAGACGCTCTGTCCGACGAAATCGACGAGTATCAACACCAGCTAAGGCGGTGGATCCGAACGAGGGGCGTGAAGATCAATACTCTAGGCTCTGACGTTGCAGATCCGAGTGGAGTATTCAACGTGTTGATCTCCATCATTTCCGGAACTACGAACATCCCCCAACGGATCTTGATGGGTGCTGAGGCTGGACAGCTAGCCAGTGAGCAGGATCGTGCCAACTGGGCAGACTTTATGGAGCGCCGAGTAAAGGTGTTCGGCGAGCCATATGTGTTGCGCCCAATCTGTCAGAAACTGGAGGATCTAGGATACCTCCCCAAAGACACCGTGTCGAAGATGGGGCTAGGCACACCAGAGAGCGTCTTCAAGTGGCCAGAGATCTTTCACATGAGCCCATTGGAGGAGGCTAATGCCCTGAACAGCGAGGCACGTGCCCTAGTGAACTTCAGTCGGAGGAACCAATTCGGAAATCCGATCATCACCGACGAGGAGGTTCGCCGCCGCTTCAAGTTGGATGACAAGCCTTCTTCAGGAGAAACCCTACCCGAAGCTTACATCCCGCCAGTCTCAGCCTTTGGGGGTGGAGTTGGGGGAGCGGGTAAAGCGGCTACCACCGAGAAGACTGGCAATGTTCAAGGTCAGCCTCCTAAAGGCCAAAGTGCTTACCCGGATGACGATGATCACCGCTTCGATCCTCCACCCTTGGTATAACCCCTTGCGTGCTCGCTCCGCGGAGGCACCATTAGTACTGGCTGCCGTTAGGGGCGCCGAATCAAGTCCGGCGGTTCTGTAACTAGGAGAAGAAGACTGATATGAAAGCTGACAGGAAAGACAGGAGAGAACTCAATGAACTGGTTTCTTTTCGTACTACTGGCGATCCTCGGCTACTGTTGCTTCCGGTGCTTCCGGCCGACGCCAGTTACAGGTAGGACAAATATCGTCCTGCTAGTCATCTTCGTAGTTCTTATGCTACTCTGGGTATTGAGTGGCATGGGGGTTTTCGAAGGAACGTTCTTTCACCATAAACTCGGGTAGTAACGAAGGAGGTGTAACATGAGTTGGAGTGTCACATTGTTGGGGAAGAAGGAAGCGGCAGCCGAAGAGGCCGCGAAGCAGTCGGATACCAACATCGAGAACGGCTACCAGACTGAAGAGCAGAAGGCTCTGGTGGCCAGTCTACTCGATGCTGTTGTCGGTACCGACGTTTCCGGAACTATCAGCGGTCACAACGACATCCGGAATGGCGCCAGCAGCATCTATGCGAGTGTCACTGGGTCGAGCCCAAAGGACCCCGCGGGATAGCCAAGTGTTCATGATTGCCGGGTTCCGTGGCGATGTTGTTACGGAACCCGTTTTTTAAGGAGAAGTCAGCCATGAAAATCTTCATTGCCCTTTTGTTCGTTCTTCTCTCGATATCGGCCTATGCGGTTGATCGTAGCCAGACTGAGAAGCGTCACTTCGCAAAGGCGCATACCTGCCCTTCCACCGGCATGAGTGTGCCGTCCTGCAAGGGCTACAGAATTGACCACATCGTACCCCTGTGCGCTGGCGGTAGAGATGTGGCCTCGAACATGCAATGGCAGAAGTACGATGTGAGCATCTTGAAGGACCGCATCGAGCGGGCTTACTGCTTGTGCCTTAGACGCCACGGTAAAGACGTCTGCCCAACTGTGGATTGGAAATGAGACTGACCGATCTACATCCGAAGTTTCTTGGTGGCGGCGGTGAAGGCGTCACCAAGGATGACGTACCAGTTCCGGAGCGCCATGGAGTTGCGTTGTCGTTCGACTGTCCGTGCGGATGCGATAGTCCCTGCTGTATACACTTCGCCAATCCATTGGATGGCGGTCCTCCGTATTCTGGCCATACTTGGAAACGTACCGGCGACACCTTCGAGAATCTCGTGCTCTCCCCGTCTATCCGGCGCGTAGGCGGATGCGCGTGGCACGGCTTTATCGGCGGCTCTGATGGTAGCAAACCTGGCGAGGTGGTACAGGTATGAACTACTTGGACCATCATTTGACCGTTAAGTTCCTGTTGAAAAGACCTACATATTATTTTATAATAGTCGAAGAGGGTCTAGTAAGGTCTATACGATGACAGCTGCAACCACCACGATGAGGACGCGTAGTCCACCAGAGCTACATCACCAGGTCGTTCGTATTCAGGCGATCAGGGTGAACGATGATGCTCTGGAGACTCGAAAGTTCAACGGCCGCGACCACCTTGTGGTTCCCTCTATCATTCTGGTAGAGGGAGTGTTACATTCCTCGAATGCTGATCATCCGGCTCTTGCGTTGGCCGAGGAGTTTGGAAAGGCTCCTCAAGGCTGGGACGGCCGTCCGATCATGTTCGACCATCCGAAGATCGATGGTGAGCCCGTCTCCGCTAACTCTCCCGACATCTGGGAAGGTCAAGTTATAGGGCAGCTCTTCGGGACGATGGTCAAGAATTCAACCAAGCTCAAGACCGATCTCTGGCTTGACAAGGAGCGAACTCCTACGGAAGTATTTGACACTCTCGACTCAGGGGAGTCTCTGGAAGTGTCAACTGGGTTGTATGTTCAGGAAGAAGAGGGTAAAGGAACCTTTAACGGTAAGGAATACGATACAATCTGGCGAAACATCGTACCAGATCATCTCGCAGTTCTCCCCAAGGGACACGTCGGCGCCTGTTCGGTTCAAGACGGGTGCGGCGCTCCCAGGGCCAACAAGGAAAGGACAAATTCCATGCAGCCGCCGAAGGGATGTCATCAACCAACAGGACCTCGCAACGATGCTGCGGTTCCTCCAAAACAGGACGAGGCTCTATGTAGTTGCGAGTCTTGCGTAGCAAAACGGGCCAAATCTACACAAAATGCCGCAAAAGAGGCCGATCTGACCTCAAATATGGCCAAAATCCTGTCAAATTTCCTGGTATCGATTGGTCTCAAAACCCAGGAGCTTTCTGATAAGGATAAGGCCATAGCCCTCGAGGCTGCACTGTCGCAGGCTGAGGAAGGGGAACCCTTCTATGTCCTAGCGATCTTTTCGGACAAAGTAGTGTATGCGTGCCTGGATACGATGGATTACAGCTGGCACACATACAGCCGTACATACTCTGTCGCCGAGGGAGGGGTCGTTACGCTCGGAGCGGAGTCAGGAGAAGTTCGACCCGAAACACAGTACGTACCACTAGTAGTCGCTATCAACGCCTCCGGAGATCCGGAGCAAGCCCAACCCCCGAAAGGAAATGACATGCAAACCCCTGAACAAATTGCCGAAGCTGCTCGTCTGGCTGCGCTAGCCGGGGCTATGGCTGCACCTCCCGTCGTCGCTTCGGCGACTGCTCTGCCTGGTGTCGGAACTCCTGCTCCGGCATCGATTCCTGTCGTACCTGCAGCGCCCGTGAAGGCCACCTCGCTGGAGACGCTCGCAGAGCATGCCGACGAGGCAACCAAGAAACAGCTCGAGGCCCTTCTGAAAGACCAGAAGGACCGCAAGGAAGCTCTCATCAAGGCCCTGGAAGGCAAGACCGGTCTGGACACCGCACAACATCAGGCGATGCCCATCTCTGTGCTGGAAGCGATGGCCAAGAAGCTGAACCCTACAGCCCAGATCGACTTCTCCGGCGCTGCTGGAGCTCCTCCTGCCCAGAACGCAAACGGAGACAAGGATCCTGGATACGTCGCGGCAGAACAGGTCTTCCCGATCAAGGACGGTCGGGTCGAGATGCCGGCAGCAGCAGGGAAGCACTAAACCTTCAGGCTGTAGCAAGCAGCCTAAGCAGCCTAAGTAGTCATCTAGTCGACATATTTACTTAGTCATAGCCACAGC
Organism: Deltaproteobacteria bacterium; assembly: GCA_043772795.1. GTDB lineage: Bacteria > Desulfobacterota > Binatia > Bin18 > Bin18 > VGTJ01. The sequence continues at coordinate 1,144 of JAYVFX010000501.1, read as the reverse complement.
AAACAACCTGAAAGGAAGAACGATATGGCAACTCTGACTCCCAGCACCATTCACCTCCGGGGCGAGCTGGTCGTAAAGGAGCGCAATGCGGCTGGTGCAATTACCCCTGGCCACTTGGTCACTCTGAATACCACCAATGGCGTCGTCGTGCACGCCGGTGCCGAACTCAACGCTTATCCCTGGTTCGCAATGGAGCAGGACTTCGTCGGCAAGGATCTGAACCGCGCCTACATCTCTGGCGAGCGTGTCCAGATCGCGTGCGAAGGCCGCTGCTCCGAAGTCTATGCGCTACTGCCGGCAGCAGCCCTCGCAGTCGTCATTGGTGATGAACTGGTCTCCAACGGCGACGGTACGCTGAAGAAAGTTACCGCAGCGGTAGTCGCTGTGAACAACATCCGTAGGGTAGTTGCGAGGGCACTGGAAGCCGTCGACAACTCTGCTGGAGGCGTTCCGGCTCGTATCCGGGTCGAGATCGTCTAATCGACTACCCGGTAAGTAAGCCAAGTCAATTAGTAGCATAGTAAGCGCGCTCAGCACACTCGCACGCCCGCAAACAACGAAAGAAAGGAAGTGTTATGGAACGTACTGCGATTCAGCAAGGAGTAGACCAGCTGGTGCTGAGCGAAAACGGGGTCACAGCAGGATTCGGCTCCGTCGCTCAACGCCTTATCCAAAACGGCATGAACATCAATGCCCTCAGGACCAACGACGTTCTTCGCAAAGAAGAGTGGCTGTTGTTCGACCGCACCGTAGTCGAGGTCGCCCGAGCCAATCTGGTTGGCGTCGCCGACCTGATGGCTGCTGGTCTCCGTGTGCCCATTCCGAATGCGATGGGCGTTACGGTTGTCCAGCACGAAACGCAAGGCGACCTCTCGCCGGCACAGGTCGATATGTCGGGTCTGACCGAGGGTGAGCGCGATCGCATTCTGTTCGGACAAGTGAATGTCCCGCTACCGATTGTGCACAAGGAATTCCAGATCTCCCTCCGGAATCTTGAGTCCAGCCGTCGTATGGGGATGCCTCTCGATACCTCGACTGCAGCGGTTGCTGCTCGCCGGGTGACGGACATGCTGGAGGACATCCTCTTCAACGGCGTTGTGATCACGGCAGGCGGCGGTGGCCCTATCCAAGGGTATACCAACTA
>JAYVFX010000500.1:0-4576 GCA_043772795.1 Deltaproteobacteria bacterium | reverse complement strand
CGGTTTGATGAAGGGTTGATTCGTTCAGCAATCTTACAAGAGTTAGGGCGCGGCGGGCAGATCTTTTTTGTCCATAACCGAGTCGAAACGATCGATAAGATGGCAAGAGAATTGCGCGAGCTGGTTCCTGAAGCAACCATTGCGATTGGACACGGCCAGATGGATGAGCATGAGTTAGAGAAAGTAATGCTCGACTTCATTCATCACCGCTCCAACGTGCTCCTGTGTTCGTCAATTATCGAATCTGGACTCGACATTTCTACCGCCAATACGATTATCATTAACCGCGCCGATCAGTTTGGCCTAGCGCAGCTCTACCAACTGCGTGGGCGAGTGGGCCGCTCCGCCCAGAAAGCCTCCGCGTATTTATTGATACCCGACGAACACCTGGTGACCAAAGACGCGGCCCGGCGGCTCGAAGTATTACAAGAACTTGATGATCTCGGCAGTGGTTTTCGGCTCGCAGCACACGATCTCGAAATTCGTGGCGCAGGAAACTTGCTGGGCAAAGAGCAATCCGGCCAGGTTGCGGCTGTGGGATTTGAGTTGTACGCCCAGATGCTCGAAGAGACCGTTGTTGAATTACGAGGTGGTAAGATCCGCATGCAGATCGAGCCGGACATTCAGCTTGGCCTGACGGCATATATTCCCGAAGCCTATATTCCTGATGTGAATCAGCGGTTGGTATTTTATAAAAAGATGGCGAATGTTGAGAGTCGTGCTGATTTGGAAGATTTGGCGGCTGAGATGGAAGATCGCTTTGGTCCACTCCCACAGTTAGTGCTGACGTTTCTCGAAGTGATGGACCTGCGTCGGGTCTTACGCGAGTATCTCGTCACGTCGGTGTACAAAAAGGGAGAAAAAGTAACACTGCACTTTCATCCCGATTCACAAATCAAAGGCGAACGGCTGGTGGCACGATTGCAAAAAGATCGTGGGCGCTCGCAGCTCACGCCGGATTTACGTTTTACGTTCGCCCTTAAGCCTGACGAAGATGTTATGGTGGCGACCAAGGTCCTCTTGCAGAGTCTAGGCGAGTCATGTTAGCCGAGAAAGCTATGAAAAAACGAGTATTGTGGTTTTCCCTCAGCGTCCTCGGATGGGCGTTACAAACGCAGGCCGAAGTTATTAATCGTGTTATCGCGACGGTGGATGACGAACCGATTACCCTTCGCGAGGTAGCAACCTTCCGGAAAGGCGCCGGTAACCAGCAGGGTACGATGATGCCGCCAGAAGGTCCGGCCAATATGTCCGACAAAGATGTTCTGGAAGTACTCATCATGAACAAATTGATCGGTAAGGAAGTCGAATCCCAGGGGATCAAGGCGAAGGATTCCGACATCGATAACTATGTCGAACGCATCAAAAATCAAGGAAACCTGAGCGACGAAGCGCTGAAAGAGGCGCTCGCTAAACAAGGGATGACAGTAGAAGCCTACCGTGAGCAGGTTAGCAACGAGATCGAACGGACCATGCTTATTAGTCGCGAGATTGGCTCGAAGGTGAACGTTACGCCACAAGAAGTGGAACGCTACTACAAAGAACACGGAGGCAGCGATTCGTCTTCTACGTCGGATGAGCAAGTCCGGGTGCGCCACATTTTCTTGCCGCTCTCTCCAGCCGCATCTGCTGATGAAGAGAAGTCGGCGCTTGAGAAAATGCAAGATATCCGCAAACAGGCGTTAGCGGGAGGGGATTTTGCGACGCTGGCAAACGAGCATTCGCGCGGGCCAGGTGCCGGTCAAGGCGGTGACCTCGGCTTCTTCAAGAAAGGGCAGATGATGAAAGAGATCGATACTGTCGCATTTTCTTTAAAGGCTGGCGAGATCAGTCAGCCGTTTCGTAATGCCGCCGGTGTCCATCTCATAAAAGTAGAAGAACATAGGGCTGCTGGACAAAAATCGACAGGGGTAGATCCGGAGGCCGCGGAGGAGATCAAGCACAAGCTGTATAATGAGGCACTGCGTGAACGTTACGAGCGCTGGTTCCAGTCTGACCTGCGGTTTCGCCATCAAGTCGAAAATTTTCTGACTGCTGCTGCTAGCGGTACGACTGATATTCCCCTCAAATCCGCACAGCGGAAAGAAGAGACTGTCGCAGCTGCCAAAGAGCCAGAGCAGAAGGGCTTTTTCCGGCGTTGGTTGCCGTTCTAGTATCCCCGTGTGATATACTCCGCATAGAGGGGGCGACGGTGAAGCTCCCTACTGCAAACAGCTTTTGCTCACCCAATGGGGTGAAGCGACTGTGGTAATTTGTCATGTTTCCTCTCATTGGCATAACGATGGGCGATCCTGCTGGGATCGGCCCCGAAGTGACGCTCAAAGCAGCGTTAAAGAAGCCGCCAAAGTGTCGTCTTGTCGTTTTGGGCGACCTCGGCGTACTGCAAGCTACCGTCCAGCGATTAGGTATTCAGTTGAAGACGATCGCCTGGGAGCCGACGCTTCCTTACCCGAAGGTGGCGCGTACCCTGCCGGTGATCGAGCTTTCTCGTCTTGAACCAGAACAGCGAAAGCCAGGAAAACCGACGGCAATGGGAGGAGAAACCTCTTACCGCTACGTCGAAACGGCCGTCCGTCTTGCCCAGGATAACGTGCTGCAAGGGATTGTCACTGCTCCGATCAGCAAAGCCATGTGGCATGCCGCAGGACGTAACTATCCTGGTCACACCGAGTTATTAGCAACTCTGACAAGTACGCCTGAAGTCCGAATGATGCTTGTCGGCAAGCGATTACGCGTCATTCTTGTCACCACTCATCTTGCACTGTCGCGGGTTCCTGCGGCACTCTCAAGCGAGCGGATTCTCAAGACCGTCCAGATAACGGCAGAGCATCTGACCCGCTTCCATGGAATTACGCAGCCACGTCTCGCGGTTGCGGGCCTGAATCCCCACGCTGGGGAAGCGGGTGCGTTTGGTAATGAAGAAGAACGAATTATTGCCCCAGCTGTGCAACAGGCCCAAGCCCAAGGTTTTGCTGCAGAGGGGCCGTTTCCTGCCGATACGATTTTTGTCCGCGCAACGCGCGGTGAGTTCGATGGGGTGATTTGCTTGTATCATGATCAAGGGCTGATACCATTCAAACTGCTGTCATGGGAAGACGGAGTAAATATCACTCTTGGTTTGCCCATTGTTCGTACCTCCCCTGATCACGGAACGGCCTTTGACATCGCCGGTCAAGGGAAAGCCGATCCGCGCAGCATGCGCGCCGCGCTTACGTTAGCAGTACAGATGGCACAACAGCGGAGCACACGTGAATCCAACCATATTTCGTGAATACGACATTCGTGGAATTGCCGAGAAAGATTTTAATGCGGACTTTGTAGTCACGCTTGGTCAGGCATACGGCACCTATGCACGTGCCCAAGGGAAGCAACGCGTTGCAGTTGGTCGTGACTGTCGCCTGACCTCAGATGCATATGCCGCGGCGTTGCGGCAGGGATTACGCTCCACTGGCGTCGATGTCGTCGATATCGGTACGTGCCCGACGCCGCTCCTGTATTTTGCCCTGCATCACTATGATCTGGACGGCGGGATACAGGTCACTGGTAGTCATAATCCTGGGGACCATAACGGATTCAAAATCTGCATTGGCAAGATTACCATCCATGGTGAGGAAATTCAAAAACTGCGAAAGCTTATCGAGCAGGGAAAGTTCACTGCCGGTCACGGGAAGGAAGAGTCGGCTCCGATCATTCCACCGTATCAAGAGTTTGTTATTAAACAGTTCGGTCGCTTGTCGCGCAACATTAACGTAGTAATCGACGCTGGAAATTCTACTGCTGGGCCGGTTGCGCCACGTATTTTTCGTGAGCTCGGTTGTCAGGTCACCGAGTTGTTCTGCGAGTTAGACGGACGCTTTCCCAATCATCATCCCGACCCCACAGTGCCAGAGAATCTCCAGCATCTGATCGCCACCGTGAAAGAAACCGGAGCCGAGATCGGAGTGGCTTACGATGGCGATGCCGACCGTCTTGGGCTGGTCGATCGTCACGGTCACATCATTTGGGGAGACGAAATGTTGGTGCTTTTTGCACGAGACATACTGCAACAGAAACCTGGCGCAACGATTGTCTCTGAAGTGAAATGTTCGCAGCGGTTGTTTGATGATATTGCCCAGCATGGCGGAACGCCAATTATGTGGAAAGCTGGTCACTCGTTGTTAAAGGCCAAAATGCGCGAAACCGGCGCAGTGCTTGGCGGCGAGATGAGCGGGCATATCTTCTTTGCTGATCGCTATTTTGGCTATGATGACGCGATTTATGCTTCCTGTCGTGTCATGGAAATTTTGGCCAAGAACAAGAAAGAAATAACCGAACTCCTGGCTGATCTTCCTACCTCCTTCACCACACCGGAAATTCGGGTTGATTGTCCCGACGACATCAAGTTTCGCCTGGCCGAAAAAGTCTGCGAGCGCTTCCGCGGGAAATACGAAGTCGTTGACATTGACGGCGTCCGCGTCAAATTTCCTGATGGTTGGGGTCTCGTGCGTGCGTCGAACACACAGCCTGTGCTGGTTCTGCGCTTTGAGGCGAAGACACAGGAAAAACTGACAGAGTACAGGACGATGATGGAAAGTGT
>JAYVFX010000499.1:0-5947 GCA_043772795.1 Deltaproteobacteria bacterium | reverse complement strand
ACGTCCGACATCAACCAGCGTGCCGACGATGTTTCGTACCATGTGACGAAGAAATGAACGTGCTTCAACGTCATACACAAGGAACTCGCCGTCCGGGTGTATCTGGCTGTGGAATACTGTGCGTTGGGGATTGTGCTCGACCCAATCAGATCCCTGGAATGACGAAAAGTTATGCTCTCCAATCAGTAGTGCTGCCGCTTGGTTCATTGCCTCAACATTGAGTGGGAACGAGACGTGCCATGAGTAGCGAGCCCAGATCGCTGATGGCCACCGATGATTCCAGATTTGGTAGCGATAGGTGCGGCTCAGCGCGTCGAAGCGAGGATTGAAGGTTTCTGGAACTTCCTCAATTTGTTTGATGACAATGTCGTGTGACAATATGCCGTTCAAGGCGTGTTGTAGACGATAATGATCGACGGGCTTTTCAGTTTTGAAAGAGGCGACCTGCCCAAGCGCATGCACGCCAGTATCCGTACGCCCAGCCACGTGAACACGAATTGCTTCGCTGAAAATACGCGAAAGCGCTGCTTCGAGGGTTCCTTGAATAGTGACGGCATTTTTCTGTAATTGCCAACCGTGGTAGTTGGTACCGTCGTATTCGACAGTGAGTTTGAGGTGCAATGTTCGCCAGTTCCGTGTCAGAAAGGAGCGTTTTTCATCATCGCCAAAGCTGACAGCATCATACTGTAGGCATCCGATCCTGAACAGGGACTTTTCCTTCGAGGGTGCGAATGAACGGTGTCCAGCCGAGTCGTTGCCGCCGTGTGGCGATATGCGCTTGATAGGGAGTCGGGAGGAAGTCAGTGTAGAATCGTTGAATCGCTGCGGCGAGTGCCGTGGGTTCTGGCTCAGCCACTATTCCCGTCCGTCCATCTTCGACTGCGTCGGCAAGCCCGCCAACGCGGCTGACAATCACTGGCTTGCCGAACTCGTACGCAAGTGTGATCGACATGCTCTGCGATGCGGCACGGTAGGGAAGGACCAACGCGTCACTTGCCGCAAAGAGATCGGGCCACTCTGGCTCGCTGATATAACGATTGTGGATCCGTACCCGGTTTGTGATTCCGAGCGTGTGGATAAGGTCATGGTATTGTTGTTCAGGTTCGTAGAACTCGCCTGCTATGAGCAGTGAAACATTGAGATGCGGAGGAACCTGCGCCAACGCACGAAGTAATATGTCGACCCCTTTGTAGGGTCGCACGTAGCCAAAGAAGAGTAACACTCGTCCTGAAACTCCCAAGCGTCGCTGCGCTTCTTCGCGCAGTGGAAGAGAACGGCCTGCTGCTAACATGGGATACTCTACAACGTGCACGGTTGCTGTGGGGGCCAACTTCACCGTGAGTTCATATTCGGAGCGGGCATGGACGACAATCATGTCACAGAGATGCGCAATGAGGCGGAGCGCAAGATCTTGCCCCGGCAATGGTTCATGGGGGCGCGTATTATGAGAAATCAAGATGCGCGGAACTTCCGGGCAGGTACGTTTTAGATAGGCAAGAAGAGCAGCATAACTCGGAGTGAAGAACGGGTGCCACCATTGAAACGCTACTGTATGTGGTACTAGTCGGGCGATGGTGCGCGCGGTGGTCCACCAGTTGAATGGATTGATACTGTCCAGACATTGACGCGCGCGAAACGGAATAGGAGCGGCTTGTCCTTCGTCAAACTGCGACCGACCGGGAAAAAGAAGTGACGGATACAGGCGACGGAAACTGACCTGCTCAACGGTGTGACCGGCCTCCTCAAGGGCCAGAGCGAGTGCGTCATTTTCTATGGCAATACCACCACGTAATGGGGCTGAGGGGCCGACGAGCACAAAACGCATAGCGTGTCTGCCGATTTTCTGTGAACAACCAGAGGTCTTTACGACGGGGGAGTGGTGGCGGTACGCAAGGGGGTACTGGCACGATCTATGTGTCGAGACGTCTCTGCATCACTACTTGTCATGGCGCCAGTGATTTCTTCATCAATACTACACTCCTCGCGTCGCCCGCTCAGATAGATCAAGAGTTCCGCTAAGAGGCCAAAAAAGATAAATTGCAGCCCTGACAGCAAGAGAAAAATGGCGACCAGGAAAATAGGACGATTCCTAATCCATTGTCCTTGCAACCATCCGATACCGAGAATCACCATAATATAGAGACCGAGGAATTCACACGCCAACCCGAGCAGGCCAAAAAAATGTAATGGTTTGTGACTGTAACGACCGAGCATCACCAAGGTAATGAGGTCAAATAAACCGCTGAGCGTACGGCCCCAGCCGTACCGTGAGTGTCCGTAACGTCGTGGGAAATGTTGTACCGGGATTTCGCCGACGACAAATCCTCGTTGGCGAGCGATCACCGGAATAAAGCGATGCATCTCGCCATACAAGCGCAGTTCTTGGACGACCTGTCGCCGATACCCCTTGAGTCCGCAATTCATATCATGCAGGCGTAGCCCAGTGATGCGTGCGGTTACGAAGTTGAAGAAACGCGACCCGAGTATCCGCGTCCACGAGTCCTGCCGATCTCGTTTCCATCCACAGATGACGTCGTAACGCGTACGGAGTTGGTCAAGCAGGCGCGGGATCTCTTCCGGTGAGTCTTGGAGGTCGCCGTCGATGGTAATCAGAAAATCGCCCTGCGCCCGCGCGAAGCCTTCGGAAAAGGCTGCGGCTTTACCATAATTACGCCGGAACCGCACCACGTGCAGATGCGCGTACTGCGTGACCAGTTTGCGGAGAACTGTGGGGGTGTCATCTACACTGCCATCGTCGATGACAATAATCTCGTAGGAACAGGCTAACCGCTGCAGGACGTTATCGATCCACGCAACCAGCTCTGTAAGTGATGTCGCTTCATTCAGCGCCGGGATGATAACCGAGACACGTTCATCTGCCATAATGTACAACTTTTACTTCGCAGGGTGGACATCCTCATTGTCTGCTATGCCTTTCTCGCTTGCGGGGCAAGGCCTGAGTGGATAACAACATTCACTTTGGCTGACTTTCTGTAACGGTTGGTACAAAAACGATCAGGTGTTGGCGAGGCAGAAAGTCAAAGACTCGTTGGAGTCGGAATCCCAGCGGTTCGATTTCTGCGCGCACTTGGGCAAGGGTCATCTTATGCTCAGGTTTGATCGGAACCGTAGGGTCCTCGCCTCGATACTCAATGAGCACGAGTCGTCCGTCCGCCTTTAGGGCGCGGTGTATTTGAGACAGGGTCACTTCTGGCTGCGCCAACTCATGGTACACATCGACCATGAGGGCAAGATCGAGCTGACCAACCGGAAGTTTGGCGTCGGTGGGAGTCGCGAGAATCGCCTCGACGTTTGTAATGCCAACTTTTTTCATATTGGTCTGGAGCCGCGAGAGCATTTCCGGCTGAATGTCGGTCGCCAGCACTCGTCCTTGCGGTCCGACTTTGGCAGCAAGACGGAGACTATAGTACCCGATGCCGGCGCCAATGTCGGCGACAGTACTGCCGGGCTCGATGTGCAAAGTCTCCAGGACTTTGTCTGGCTGTTCCAAGCTATCGCGCTCGCTACGTTCAAGCCAATCGGCCCCGAGGTAACTCATAGCCGGTGCGATAGGCCTCCCTTTGTAGACCTGTGGTTGCAGGAGATACTGCGACGGATGAGGATCATCCGCGCGCACCATCCCGACCACAGGGGAGAGAAGAAAGAAAATAACTACGAGTGAAAATCCTCGTCGCGTACGATGCCACTGTCTACCCCAAGTCCTCATGCTCTACTCCTCCCAAAACATGTTGCTGACACCATAGCACGACTCAAGTTTCTTCTCCCCTCGCCAATATATACAGGTAGGGAGATGCTTCTGTGGAAACCGTTAAGAGAGTACTTGCAATAATGACGTGGTGTGGCGTGATGGTTTTATTAGGAACCTTCTATATTCAGCCTCGTCGAGTCGAATGCGCAGAGCAAGTCAGGGCATTGTCTGCGGCAGTCGATTTTTCCTATGTCCCTGGGCAAGGCTGTCAGGTGGAGGTCTCTCCGGGGGTTTGGACATCGTGGAATGAGGTTCCGGTCCGTGCTCCACAGCTCCTAAAGCTTGCGGGATGTACAGATGTCAGTGGAATGCACTGTGCGTGATCGCTTGACGATTGTTAGCATAGGAGGGTTACACCCAAATCTGTTGTGCTTCCTGGAAAAAGATGGTGAGCCACGGTACGAACGACAGTGCTAGGTAAACCCCAGCAATTAGTGCGAGCGCCCAAACGCTCAGCCGGCGGTGCCGTAACAACAAGAAAAACGGCAGGGTAACACAAGCCAACCCTTTCGTTCCAAGCAATGTTTCTGCAACTCCCCACTGCACCATTGCGGCATGCATCACTGGGTTCCCTTCCTGTACCCCAAGCGTGAGGCCGTGGTACGTTGCAAGCCCATCAAACGCTTGCAAGACCAGATTTAGGAGCACGAGGCGCGGAACTGTTTCGAGGGGTGACGGTCGCAATAATTCTTTGCCTTGGTTGCGGCAGTACTCGAAGAGGGCAGCAACGTCCCGGACAATCCGAGTCCCAACTAGAGAGGAAAAATGGGATACAAGTGGCCAAGACAAAGGCCTTCTGGGGTTGGGGAGAAAGAGAGAAAAACGCACCATGCTTCTATGATTTATGCCGTGACGAGACTAGTGCCGTCAAGGTCCCAAAAATCACAGGTGGTTGGTCTGGTCTGTATTGCCTACGGTAGGTCTCCTATCCAGCAGAGATATTCCGTCCACGGACCATTTGTGAGTGTCTTAAAGAACTTGAGATCCGCTGTGACGAACCGTCCATTGATAGTAACCGCCAAGGCAAGGTACAGACAATCGTACAGACTGCGACGAGTATGGTAGGCGAGATCAAAGGCGAGGGGGAACAGCATAGCATCCGGATGATGCTGGAAGGGGAGACGCTGAAGGTTACGCAATATCTCGTTGCTTTCAGCATAGGTGAGTTCCCTTTGACGTTCTTTTTTGCAGAGGATGTTGCCAACCTGTTGTGTGGCTGGGGTCATCGCGCGACGACATTTGTCAGTTTCCACGTGAGGCGCGAGGGATAGCAGGTACTGAGTTGCAATCAGTACAGCGTGGGGAAGACCCTAACGACTTTAAGCCCATGCCGACGGTTGGTTCTGGCGTCTACGAAATTCGCATTCGGACAGGTGTAGAGCATCGAGTATTTTACGTTGCCAAATTTGATGAGGCCGTTTATGTCCTTCACGCATTCCAAAAGAAAACTAAAAAAACCACACAACACGACATCGAAATTGGCCGCCGGCGCTACCGGGCGCTCCAGCAGCGACGTCAAGCCACCCTCCAAAGAGGATGACGTTAGAAGAACCCCTGGCAGCGGGAACGTCTTCCTTGATCTGGGATTCCCACCCGCAGAAGCTGAAAATCTACGAGTCCGGGCCGACTTACTCATCGACCTCCGTCAAGTTATCCGAGAGAAGGGGTGGACCCAAGCTCAAGCGGCAGAATTCTTTCAGGAAACTCAGCCTCGCATTTCGTGTCTTATGAATGGTGACGTGACCCGCTTTAGCATTGACAAACTCATCAACCTGCTCGCCAAGGCCGGATTACATGTTCGAGTCACGGTAAAAAAAGCCGGGTGAGGGGCTCCTTGGCGGATGGCGGAGCTAGCAGACGTGCAGGATTCAGGATAAACAACTATTTGTGATATAGACCGACACTATGTGGTAAGCCGTTCACGGGCTAGCACGATGGCTTCATGCAACTTCCTTTCGAGTAGCTGGCGTGGAGGGAGTTCAGTCATGTACTCAGACACGCGGATACCGCTATTGTCCAAACGCAGCAATTCAATTTCTGCCTGGTCCTTGCTGCTGCACAGGATGATCCCGAGTGGGGGATTTTCTCCTGGTCGTGTGTCGTATTTTTCCAACCATCGGAGATAGAGTTCCATCTGCCCTTTGTCTGCTGGACGGAATTTGTCGAGCTTGAGTTCAA
>JAYVFX010000498.1:0-5895 GCA_043772795.1 Deltaproteobacteria bacterium | reverse complement strand
GATATATACTCCCCACGGTTAAAAATTGCGGATTTACTTAACTCCCTTGTTCTCGGCGATAAATCGCCGGGTTACACACCAACGCCCCATAACTGGGGCTGAAAAGCCGGATTTATCCGGCGCAGTTGTGTAGCGCGAGCATTTATGCCCGCGTGCAGTGCAGTATAGCAGGATCACTTCTCTTGCTTACACTGGGTAAAGGGGAGTAAAGGAAGCAGCAACACACACACTAAGGAGGGGCATTATGAAAATTGGATTCATTGGCCTGGGGAACATGGGTGGTCCGATGGCTATGCATATTCTCGAAGCGGGGCATACGCTCACGGTGTACGATACCCGTCGCGAAGTAGCCAGCGGTCATTTGGCCAAAGGTGCGCAATGGGCGGAGAGTCCCAGGGCGGTAGCCGCCGCAAGTGAGATCGTCTTTACCTCACTGCCGGGGCCTAAGGAAGTCGAGTCAGTCGCTTTAGGGGAAGGTGGCGTCTTGCAGGGGGCGGCTTCGGGCAGCGTCTACATCGATCTTTCTACCAACTCTCCAACCCTTATTCGTCATATTCAGGAAGTCTTCCACGAAAAAGGCGTCCATGTGTTGGATGCACCAGTGAGTGGCGGGCCGATTGGGGCGCAACAAGCCACACTCGCAGTGATGGTAGGCGGTGATGCCGCTGTCTACCAACGCGTCAAACCGGTACTCGATGCCATTGGTAACAAAGTTACCCATGTGGGGGCGATCGGCTGCGGCGCAATTGCCAAGCTCGTGCACAACATGATTGGTATTTGTCAGTTGGCTACCCTTGCCGAGGGTTTCACATTAGGAGTGAAAGCCGGGGTCGATCCAGAGGCGTTACGGCAAGCGGTCCTCGACGGAGCAGTCGGACAAGGATTGATGTTGAACTATATGCTGCCGAATGTCGTATTCAAGGGAGACTTCGATACCGTACGTTTTGCGTTGAAACTAGCTCGCAAAGACATTGGGCTCGCCACTGAGTTGGGGCGTGAATTCAACGTTCCTCTCAAGATTGCTAGTGTGGTCGAGCAAGAGCATGTTGAAGCAGTGGCCCGCGGTTGGGGCGAACGAGACTCGACCGTCCCGTTTGCGCTGCAAGAAGAACGCGCCGCGGTAAAAGTTCGCAAATCGTAAAAGGAGAAAGATCATGCGCGTACAATTTGGCACTCATTATCTCCTGACGCTTCGGCATCAAGAACGTCCGCGGGTTCGTACGTTTTACGTCGATCTTCTCGGATGTCGAATTGAAGCGCATGATCACAACGTGACCGCCAACATCCCGGAGAACATCGACCTCTTTCATTTTCCCGATGGCGAAGTGCTTGGGGTGCAATACGTCTCTGAAAGTGATGCACCCCTCACTGCCAAAGACTATCGGCATGCGTGCTGGTTAGAGCTGAAGACGGACGATGTGGAAGGGCTGGTCAAAAAATTGAAAGCGTTCGGGGTTGAAGAGATCAGCGACTTTTGGGATACCGAACATTTCTATTTTCATGCGCCTGGAGGGCAAGTGTTTCGAGTGATTGCAACATCGTAGCCTGGCAAGATCAGTGAGCATGTAGCCTGGATGAAGCGAAGCGCAATCCAGGAAGAAACGAGCGATTGCCAAGTAGTCCATCCCACTGATTACGATGAGTACGATTCCGTCATGCCCGCGCAGCCTGTCCCAGGTTCTACCGGGAGCGGGCATCCAAAGAGATGAGGTGAGCCCTGCTCTTAACTAGCGTACAGATTTCAGACATGAGCCAAAATTTCTTCGTCCACTTGGAAAACCCGCTCCATTGGCATAAGACAGCGGGCAGCGACAACACCGAGCCTCAGGCAAACCGGAACTCCGATTCCATCGTAAGAGAGGGGAAATGGCAGAGCAGTCTGGACGCAAGGTGATCAACGGAAAATATCGTCTGCTGACAGAGCTGGACGAAGGTGGCATGGGGACCGTGTGGCTGGCCGAGCAACTGGATGTGGAAGGCCGGGCGCTTCGGCAGGTTGCACTCAAAACCATACGGCGCGAGCTGTCAGCCGACCCCACCTTTGCTCAACGCTTTCTGCGGGAGGTACGCATTGCGACCCAGCTGCGCAACCCGCACACGGTCACCGTGTACGATGTAGGGCAAGGTGAAGATGGGCAGCTCTACTTCGTGATGGAGTTCATCAATGGACCCACCCTCCGGCAGATGCTCCCCAAGAACCGATCATTACCGGCGGAGCGAGCAGTTGCCATCGCGGTCCAGATGTGCGAGGCGTTGAGCGAAGCACACAACCTTCCAGCCCCGGTTGTCCATCGTGACCTAAAGCCCTCCAACATCTTCGTCGAAGAGCGACACAAACAGGATTGGATCAAGATTGGCGACTTCGGCATCGCTAAAATTCTGGGTGAGCAGACGATGGGGCTGACGCAAATCGGGCAAGCCTCACCCGGCACACCGCCCTACATGGCGCCGGAGCAGTGGCAGGGAACAGGAGAGGACGGTCGGACCGATCTCTATGCTGTGGGTGTGATCTTGTACGAGATGCTGACCGGTTACCTCCCTTTTCGTGCCAGCACACGAGATGCCATGAAGCACCAACATCTATCGGTGCTTCCCCCGCCGCTACCCACGACCGTGCCCACGAACCTACGCGTGCTCGTAGAGCGCCTCCTGGCGAAAGCGCCGCAGGATCGCCCTGCTGCTACGTCTCAGGTGCAAGATGCCTTAGCGGCAATCCTCCGCGGAGAAGATGAACGCTCGACGATTATCGTGAACACCCCACAGCGTCAGCCTGCGTCTGACAACGGCCACGCAGAAGCTCAGGCGGAGCAACGAACTCTCCGCCGCGACGATCTTCCTCAATCACCCCTAGCGTCGCTGCCTGTTCCTTCGTCACCTCGAATCTCTTGGCGTGCGGTTCTCATGAGTGTCAGTGTTAGTCTAGGGCTTTTCTTGATCCTGGTCGCATGGTGGGAAATGGGGGCGCAGTCACACCCTGTCGATGGATCCACGGTGAGAACTAGTACGCCATTAGCACTGCGGCTCGCGGTAATGAAAAGACGCAACAATCTGGTTTCCGTGCTTAAAGAGGGAGAGGAAATCATAGCGGGTGATTACTACGGCGTGTTCTTCGAGCCGGCGCAAGCCAGTTTCGTGTACGTCCTTCAGCAGGATGCCACCGGCAAAATCGACGTGCTCTTTCCCGATTCCAAGGTCACGCCGCAGAGTAATCCGGTCTCAGCAAAGCAGGCAGTGTGGGTGCCAAAGGATGAGCAGCACTGGTTCTACCTCGACAAGCACACCGGCCGGGAGGTAATCTTCGTCGTCGCCGCGTCACAGCGAGACGACAAGCTAGAGACGTTCCTACAGCACCTTGATGACACTCAAACGCAAGGAGCACTTGCCCAGTGGATCACCTCACCGGAGCGCGGACGAGGTGGAGTCAAGCAGATCGATACGAAGCCGCGCATGGCACCTGGAGGCAAAAGCCTGGATCTAGAGACTGCTCTGGTACAAGGGAACGGGGCGGATTTCGTGTATAAGGTGGTGTTTCAGCATAAATAGAGAGTGGGCTATGAGGCGGAGAGCTGTTCAACTAATCGTCCTAATGATGCTCTGCTTTAGCACGGGAAACCTATGGGGGCAAACCGATCAACTACAAGAAGCAAAGGATCTTACACAACAGGCAAGCAAATTCCAGCAACAGGCAAGATACGAGGAAGCGACTCGCCTCTACGAGCAAGCCCTGGCCATCTCTGAGAAAGTGTTAGGGTCAGACCATCTCCAGACTGCCGCTGTCTTGAGCGACTTGGCCACGGTGTACTACGCGATGGGCGATATGGCCCATGCTTTGCCACTGCTCCAGCGCGCCTTAGCAATCAACGAGAAGGTGTCGGGACCGGAGCATCTCCACACAGCAGGTACACTCAATAGCCTGGCAGCAATGTATCAAGCGATGGGTAACTACGCGCAAGCGCTGCCGCTGCATCAGCGCGCCCTGGTGATCAAAGAGAAGGTATTGGGGCCGGATCATCCGGACACGGCGGCCGATCTGACGAATCTCGCTGGGCTATACCTGCTGATGGGAGACTACGCCCACGCCCTGCCGTTGTATCAGCGCGCCCTGGCGATCTACGAGAAGGTATTGGGGCCGGATCATCTGAGCACGGCGGCCGGTCTGAGCGATCTTGCTGTCTTATATCAGAACATGGGCGATACGGCCCATGCCCTGCCGTTGCAAGAGCGAGCCTTAGCAATCAAAGAGAAGGTATTGGGGCCGGATCATCCGAGCATGGCTGACAGTCTGACGAATCTCGCTGTGCTATACCTGGCAAGGGGCGACGTGGCCCAGGTGCTGCCATTGTATCAGCGCGCCCTGGCGATCTATGAGAAGGTATTGGGGCCGGACCATCCGAGCACATCTAACATTCTGTCTAGCCTTGCGAATATATATGGAGCCGCTGGAAATTATCAACAAGCTCTCATCTTCTTCCAGCGGTTTCTCGCAGCACAGGATCAGATCATAGGGAATGTCTTCACTATTTCCTCCGAAGAACAAAAACTGGCGTTCGTGAAACAAGAGCGCGATCGCTATCTTACTCCTGTGTCGTTGATTGACCGCCATCTCTCGGACGAGCCTGACGCGGTTCGATGGGGACTAGAGATAGTCTTGCGCCGAAAAGGCATTGTTCTGAACGCTCAGTCTCGCGCACAGACCAGACTCGTCGCGAGTTTGCATGGTGAGGCACTCGCCGCGTGGCAACAGCTAATGCAACATCGTAGTGAGTTCTCACGATTACTTCTTGGTGGGCTGGGGAAGCAGGAGCCTATTGCCTACAAAACTAAGGTTGAGAATCTCCAGGCATCCATACGCCACGAAGAAGAATTCCTTGCGCAGCACAATGGAGTGATCGCACAGAACCTTGCTTCACATCATGTGACTACGGCACTACTAGCTGAACGCCTTCCGTCGGATAGCGTATTGGTCGAATTCGTCGTCATCCCGAACTATGGGGCGATGGCGTTCAAGCGACGAGTAAAAGCTCAACAGTATCTCGCGTTCTTGTTAACAGCTAAAAATCAAGTAACGCTCGTAAACTTAGGAGATGCCGAAGAAATTGACGCGACGATTCGCGACACACTTACAGCCATTAACGAGCAAACGCTGCGGCAAGACCCTAAGGCGTATACTAACCGAACCGATACGAAATTGGCAGAACTCTATTCCTTGCTTCTTGAGCCCTTAGAGCCTTTCTTCAAAGGCTCCCGTCGCCTGATTGTGAGCCCCGATGGCGAACTGAACAAAGTCCCTTTTACCGCTCTGCGGACACCCGACGGACATTATCTTATTGAGCGGATGACCGTTTCCTACGTAGCCAGCGGGCGCGATCTTCTGCGTGGTGACAGTGGAGAAAAACCGACGACGGACCTCCTCTTGGTTGCTAATCCCGCCTTCGATGATCACGAGGTGCTCAAGAAAGCAGCCCTGGACACCGATGCGGTTCGGGCTGGAGACTACAGTGGGCGCTTCGAGTCGTTACCCGGCACGGCAGAAGAAGCCCGGATGATTCCCCCGCTCCTCTCAGGCACGCAGAAAGTGTTGCAAGGAAAGGAAGCGACTGAATCGGCGGTCCGCGCGGTGTCGTCTCCCAAAGTCTTGCACTTAGCGACGCATGGCTTCTTTCTTAAAGATGAAGAACTCGCGCTGCCAGAGAAAGACTCCTCCATCAGTGTGTTGAGAGGTGACGCGGAGCGGGACAACGGCGGGATCACAACGGTTGCCTCTGCTCCACCAAAGGACAAGGCAACAATGGTGAATCCGATGGTGCGTTCAGGGCTCGCATTAGCTGGTGCCAATCATGCTAAGGAGATTACCACCGGCGATGATGGCATTCTCACCGCACTGGAAGTGACTGG
>JAYVFX010000497.1:0-2764 GCA_043772795.1 Deltaproteobacteria bacterium | reverse complement strand
GACAATCATGATCGATGCTGGGGCAATTGTAAGCTCCCTGGCATGTCTGATGCCGAATATAAAAAACAGTGCGATGACCAGTTCCTTCGTGAAATGGAGGCTATATGTAACGGATTACCAAATCTAACGCCTCTTCAAAGAACAACTTGTAATGGCTGTGCTCGGTTCTTTTATGAAGGAGTAACCACCCCGTTACCGTCTCCATTTCCCAGTAGTTCAAAGATATATATCGACGCCCAAATGGAGGCGTGCCAGTGCTGCCCATACCCATAGTACGAAAGACGAGCTTCTATCGAGTATTTAGTCGAGATATAGCGGGAAATCTGGGATTTTCCGGGAACAACACTTTCACGACAGATTCACAGTGAAGCAAGGTTAGTTTCGTAGGGTGGGTCATGACCCACCCTACGATAGGAAAGATCAACAATGAAAGGACGAGGTTATTCACCAACAGTGTCGTCGTCAATGCCAAAATCTGGTGCTCGGTGGTGGATACCTTTGCAACTGCAAAGCCAATCCGAGGGATACAGGTTGGCGCGGACGAAGCGGTGAAATGGATCAAGAGGGAAATGGATAACGGATAAGGGATAAAGGGTGAAGAGCAAAAACGTCGAGAGTCTAGCGTCCAGGGTCGAGAGTCAAGAAGAAAATCAAAAGGCAAAGACGAAAGAAGTTGTCAGTAAGAAGAAAGGTGAAACGGAGAAACGGGAAGAATAGGCTAAAGGCTTCAGGCCAAAGGCTGAAGGGAGAAGAAAAAAGCGGAAATGGGGAAAGAGCGAAGAGGTAAAAGAGTATGAGGCGAACCGGGAAATCAAGACAACCTTTCACCGCCAGTGATTCAGGGTGTGGATCTCATTGGCAAGAGGGACGCCTGAGGCAACAAGGTGACCAATGGCCATCACAATCTGCGCTCGGCTCATGTTCTTGTGTACGTCTCGCTCTTCATACACGAGCAAAATCCCTGCGTGCGTGCGGTTCGTTGCGCGCCAGTGGTGATGCAGGTCAAGAAAATCATCCGGATCTTTGGTCAGCAATGTGCATCCATGGCGTGCGGCATAGGCAAGATGTTCCTCATCAGAGACCCCAGAGGTTTGAGCGCTGCGGGGCGTGTGGACCTGATGTCCGGCGCGGCGCAGAAGAGCGGCCAAGATGTCGTCGTCTGCACAGTCATCGAGGTAGAGCGACAACGGCATGGACCTTACAACTGGCCTTTGGCGCGCAGTCGCCGTCCTTCTTCCTCGGTTTCTGCATCAACCAACGCTTGATTGCGCCGGTAGTAATCGAGAGCTTCACGCACGGCTTCCATCGGCAAGCCGAAATTCCTGGCCGTCTCTTCCGGCGACTCGCCTTCGCGGAGCATCGTGGCTACGAGGTGCCACACATGCATGTTGCGACCGATGATCCAGAGAATTTTCCGCCACGGGTGCGGCCGTGGCTCAAGGTACTGATACGCGACTTCGGTTTCCAAGCTCATGAACAACAACCTAATCGTTCGGAGTTGGGAAGACAAGCGTTGTACAACAAAGCGGTGCGCAGGAGAAGAGGCGAAATGGGGAAGCAGGGACCAGGAGTTCCGTAGAGTGGGTCATGACCCACCCTACGATAGGGAAGAGCAACGATGAAAGAAAAGGCAAGGCAGCGGTCGGAAAGTTCTACTGGTCTTCTGGGACAATATGATCAAAGGGGTTAGCGGTGGAAAGCCCTTCGGCTTGGGCAGCGGCGATGAGGGCGTTATCGCCGCAGACGAAAGTGAGAGGATGGACAGCCAGGACGCGATGATAGCGCAGAGCCACAGCCAGTTGTACGGCATCGTAGGCTTTGAGGGGATGATGTTGAGTCAGATCTGCGGCTGTTTCCAAATCGATGGTCGTCAGCGGAAGGATGGTGTAGCGATGGACACATTGGGCGATAAAGTGCGCGTATGCTCGGTCGCGCTCCGACTTCCTGATCCGGCCGACACGCTCGATAATGGCAAGCCCCGCCGCGACTTCTACCCGCGTGATGTCAGCGACGAGGATCACGTGACGGAAATGATTGGTTTCTGCGTCACGCTCTTCGATCAGCTGACGAACCCACGTGCTGCCTGGTTCGGTGACGTAATATTTGACCAGAGCGCTGGTGTCGCAATAGTACAGAGCCATGAGAGGTTAGCGACGGTTCTCAACGATGACCTGGCTCAGAGGCGGATTGAGGCTCAGGCCCCGCATGAAGCGCAGATGGGCCTGCTTTTGCTCTTCTGGCAGGGTGTCCCACTCAGCGGCCAGGCGCTGCTCTTCGGCAGTCGGGTGACGCACCAAACCCTCGGCCTTGAGCCAAACCAAGAGCTGCTCCTGGTCTGCCAGTTGGCCTGGTTCTGGCGAAGGAGTGGACGGTTCGTGGTCGGCCAACTGGCGCACGGTTGTTTCCAGCTGCGCTACCCGTACTTTGAGTTCTCCCAGTTCTTGTTCCCAGGTGGACATGTCATTCACTCCTTACATCTGGCCTTTGGCGCGCAGCCGCCGTCTTTCTTCCTCGGTTTCCAGACTCATAAGCAACAGCTTAATCTTTCCGAACCGCAAAGGGAATCTGTGTGATCGCAACACGACACCGCCATCTCTGCTGGCTTTTGAGCCTGGTCTTCGTCCTGACGCTGGACATGGTCGCGCACGCGCAGAGCACGAACACCTGCACTGCGAGCATCCTCAACCGCACGACGCGGGTGAATCCGGATGGGTCGTTTATCATTGACAACAACCCCTCCAACCCAGGGCTTGGGCGGATTCGC
>JAYVFX010000496.1:0-4079 GCA_043772795.1 Deltaproteobacteria bacterium | reverse complement strand
TAGCGCAGCTTCAGAAGTCCTTGGACTCCTTTCGTGCGACAGGCGCGGAATTGGAACTACCACATACCCTCGGTCTGTTAGCAGAAGCACAGGCGGCAGGAGGACAGACTGAAGAGGGACTCTCGACGGTGACTGAGGCGCTGACAATCCTGGAACGGACTGGAGAGCACTATTATGAAGCGGAATTGTACCGGCTTAAGGGAGAATTGACGCTCGCTCAGTCTAGCGTCCAGAGTCTAGGGTCTAGCGTCAAAAAGAGTTCAAAGTTTAAGGTTCAAAGTTCAAAGTCTCACAATACTGATCCCCGACCCCTGATCCCTGATCCCCAAGCCGAAGCTGAAGCCTGTTTTCTCAAAGCGATTGCGGTTGCGCGAGGACAGGAAGCGAAATCGTGGGAACTCCGAGCGACGATAAGCCTGAGCCGATTGTGGCAGCGGCAGGGAAAGAGGCACGAAGCTCACCAGGTGTTATCTGATATTTATAGTTGGTTCACGGAAGGGTTTGATACGAAAGATTTGCAAGAAGCGAAGGCGTTATTAGCGGAACTGAGTTGTTGAGCTGTGAAAGATGACAGTACGCTGGATTGCAGCCTGGGCGATATATCAGTTGTCGTCCTTGAGAAAATCATATGCGTTTCTACGACCCAGGGGATAACGTCGGCGGATGTTCGCCGACCAGGTAAAGAACGCGGCGTAAATTGATTAAGCCGGGACGATTAAGATGGAGTGCAACAATGGTAGCTCGACCAGTCGGCGTTAAACCCAACATCTGCGTAAAATCCTCGTTCCAGGTAAAGTGGATATCCCAGTGCTGCTGGCGTGGATGAAAAAGCGAGACGGATGAGCCAGTAATCGGATCAGGAACGAACGTGCGAGTCGATTTATGCTGATTACAGCCGTGATAGCAAAACGCTAAATTTTCGGCAGTTGTCTGTCCGTCCAGGCTGCGTGGCGTAATGTGATCTACAGTGAAAGAATCGCCTGAGTATCGTTCCTGGGTGCGGCAGTATTCGCAGCATTGCCGTGCGCGTTCGGCTATCATGCGGCGCAATTCGGTGGGAACGTACTTCTCAGGCATGTTCAGGGAAATGGAGGCCTAGTTGTTCAAGCAGCAGCGGTAGGGGAACGCCACGTAGGCTGGCGAGCTCAACAAGTGCTGCCATGCGGCCAGCATGAATCTCTTCTGCACGGTCCGTGAGTTGTGTCAGCTCCGCATACTCAACGTCCGTAATAGTCTCATTGTTACGTTTGGTCTGTAGGAAGCGCAGCCGCTCTCGCAACTCTGACGGCAGGCCTTGATTAATACGGCTGAGCAGTACGGATTCGGTGGCTGTTAACCGTGCGGCTTTGCGCTCTGCTTGCAACACCAATAGTGAATCGAATACCCGTTCGAGTTCCACCAGACTCAAGGTGGAGGCTGCCGAGATAATTTGTTCAGGCGAAAGTGGGGATACTGATGGTTCCATTGCTGCAATCTCCGTATCTTTGAGATGCTGTCCGCTATGTTAGCGAAAAAAGGGGATACGCGGCAAGAAGTCATGCCGCAATTAAACCATTGAATTATTGAGAAGAGTAGGACGGGTCATGACCCACCCTACTGATCCTATTCTTTCTTTTATAGCGGCAAAAAAATCCGCACCGTAGTCCCTTGCTTGAGCTGACTCTCGATCCGCAGAAACCCGTTGTGACCTTGCACAATATGTTTCACGATTGCCAATCCAAGCCCTGTGCCGCCAAGTTCACGTGAGCGCGCTTTATCGACGCGATAAAAACGTTGCGTGAGGCGAGGCAGGTCTTCTTCAGGAATGCCACAACCAGTGTCCGAGACTGAGATTTCCATCCAGTCGGTTGCGGATTGTGGATTGCGGATTGCAGATTGAGAGGATGGAGCAGGCATTTCTATCCTCCAGTCTCCGGTTTCCTCTGGTTTTCCAACTCCGAACTCCGAACTCCGAACTAACGTTGCCGTGACTGTCACCGTTCCGCCCGCTGGCATGTACTTGATTGCATTATCGATCAAGTTTACGAGCACTTGTTGGAGACGATCGTTGTCGCCTCTTAACGGTGGCAGATCAGATTGACAGGTCGGAATCAAAATGGCGTGGGCGCGCTCCGCTTTCTCCTTGACGACTTCCAGCACCTCACTCACTAATTCTGCTACGACAACCTCCTCGTGGAGTAACTCGGTCTTGCCAAGTTCAAGATTAGAGAGGGTCAAGAGGTCGTCGATTAACCGGCTCAGTCGTTCGGAGTGGCGATCGATAATCTCTAAAAACCGTTGCGCGGTAGGTGGGTCTTTGAGCGCACCGTTGAGTAGTGTTTCTGCATATCCTTTGATCGCAGTGAGCGGAGTCCGAAGTTCATGGGAGACGTTCGCGACAAAATCTGCACGCACCGATTCTAAACGTTTGATCTGAGTAAGATCATAGAAGACCAATACGTACCCACTCACAGTGACGCCGTCTTCACAGATTTGCATAGCGCTGACGGCGAGGTAGCGTTCCTCCTTGGCCTCTACTTCGATCTCGCGCGTCACCGGAGGGTCTCCCGCGCGTCGATTGGCAACTTCACGCAGTAATTCTTGTAATAAGGGATGACGGGAAAACGCTTGAATCGGCTTCCCGAGCCACTCTTGGTCCAAGCGAAGACCAAACAATTCTTGCGCCGCTCGATTGCACAACACTACGTTGCCGAAGGGGTCGATCACGACGACCCCTTCGGCCATGCTTTGTAACACCGCTTCGAGCTTTTTTTGTTCTGCCTGGAGCGCGCGGAGGCGTTCGTGTTGGCGCAGCATGAGATATTGTATCCCCCGTTCAAGGGAACCTACCTCATCTTCGTTCCATACCGGGAGCGAAGGGGGCTTATCTCGTTCTGATGCGGACGACAGAAACGTTGTGAGACTACTGAGGCGCTGCTGCAACCGCACTCCGAACACGATGATCCCACCTAGGGTCGTCACTGCCAGTGCCGCAGCGCTATACCACAACAACGAGGGGCGGTGAATCAACGGCAGAAGATAGAAGAGTAGGAGCCCACTGACAGCCGCGAGTGCGAGGAGAGCGAGCGAGATGAGCGGAAAGAGGATGCTATTTTTCGAGCGCATCAGGATTACACTTATACCCCACGCCACGCACGGTCAAAATGAGGGTAGGATTGGCGTCATCGCGTTCAATGCGTTGGCGGAGACGGCGGATGTGGACGTCAACGGTCCGTGGCTCCACGTACACGTCTTGTCCCCACACGAGATCAAGGATCTGCGTACGGCTAAATACCCGATGTGGGTATTGGACGAAGAATTTGAGAAGCTCGAATTCTCGCAGCCCGAACGGAACGAGCTGATCGTCGAGCGTGACTTCATACGTGTCGTAGTCAATATGCAGGCGACCTTTATCGTACACTTCGTGTGGGCGTTCGCGGGTCGCCCCATAAGCCCGACGCAACACCGCTTTTACCCGCGCTACTAATTCGCGTGGGCTGAATGGCTTGGTGACATAATCATCTGCTCCCATCTCTAGTCCTAACACCTTGTCCACTTCTGACGCACGAGCAGTGAGCATAAGGACTGGCAGATGTAAGGTTGCTTCTTTGGAGCGGAGTAGCCGACAGACTTCCAAACCAGGAACACCGGGCAACATGAGGTCTAAGATCACCAGTGCTGGTCTCTCACTCGCAGCAAGCTTCAACGCGATCTCGCCGTCACTCGCCTCAACGACGCTATAGCCTTCGGTCTCCAGATTGTATCGAACGAGTTCGCGAATATCTTGTTCGTCTTCGACGAGCAGAATCTTACGTTTAGCTTCGACGGTCACTGATTTGCTGTGGATTTGTGTTTCCATGGACTCCTTTGGGGGAAAAGGTGAAATGGCGAAAAGGCGAAAGGGAAGAAATTCACTCGCTATGTTGTTGCAGGTTTCCGTTTCGCCCTTTCCCCGTTTCGCCGTTTCGCCCCTTCTTTTCCTAGGTTCATAGCGATGCCGGTGGCGGTGATATGTGGCGAATACTCTTTCCCTTCGCCATGTAAATCACCATTTCGGCGATGTTGGTGGCATGGTCTGCAATGCGCTCAAGGTATTTAGC
>JAYVFX010000495.1:0-7814 GCA_043772795.1 Deltaproteobacteria bacterium | reverse complement strand
ACGGCGACGTCGGCTTCTTCACTCCCCATGAGGACTAAGCCGACAGTGTCACGCGCTTCAATCTTTTTTTCTTCTGCCATACGTGTTCTCGGATTTCCTTCGTCTTCAAGAAGAGCAGCAAGCATGTTGTGAGTTAGGCAGTAATCTCCAATCTGCAGATCCTAAATCCCCCTGCGCTTTGCGCTTCCCCCTTTGTAAAAGGGGGATTAGGAGGATTTTCGTAATTGTCATCAAGTTACTTCTAATCCCAACTCTTTCACCAACATTGCATACTGCCCCTCAACGCGTTCTCGTGCCTGCGCATAGGTATGCGGTTTAATCGTAGCTCTGTCAAAGAGCGGCGCAAATGCGTGCATTGCCTCACGAACGTAGGGCAGCCATTTCGCCAGCCAGACTTCAATTACTTTCTTATTGCCTGCACCATATTCAGGATCACGCAGTAATACGTGCACAAATTCTTTGGTCCATTTGAGATTACGCTGCCAATCATTCTCGACCGTAGCAAGAACCGTCGTGGACACAGCATCACCATTCCGTGGAGCAAAGCGAGAGAAGAACTGCACTCGTGCGAGTACACCGAACAGGGGCTCCAAGGCGAGATTGGTTCCAACAATGATCTCTCCCCAGTCCTTCGATGCCATTAATCCTTCAACCAGCTTGCGTGCGCCCTGGTAAATGGGGTCCTCCAGCCACACGGTTTTCGCGTCTGCATCAGAAAAACCAGGGACAGCGTCGGCTAAATCCATGCCATAGAGAGCGATATCTTGCGCGTGGCGGATCTTATCGGCGGCGTTGAAGATACAAACGTTGCCCGCAGTCGCCGACAGGGCTTCCCGTTGTGCATAAGCAAAGCACCGGAACAGGCCATATTCGAGACAGGCATAGGCTGCATAGTATTTGCCAAGAATGGTTTTTACCCAAGTGTCATCGAAATCCGCGAACAATCCTTCCGTCTTGGCAGCCTCGACAATGCGATCAAGACTACGTTCTTGTTCGGCTTGGACAGTAACATACGGACGTTGCCATTGTTTCGACGGGTCCTGAAATTCCCACCAGTTGGTACATTTTAGTGCGGTGGAATCTTCGCTCCATGCACCGCGACCGTCAGCAAAACGATTCAACCAGCCTTGAAAGGCAAAATGCCGTGGGTCTGGCTGGGTGTGCATGGTTAGGTCTTCATACTCGCTGGGGTGCCGACCTTTCGGCTTAAAGTAAGAAAATTGGCGGTTGCCGGAAAATGCGGTCGGGTCTTGAGATTTCATGAGTCTGCTCTCCCGGTTCGGGTCCGTGTCGTTCTCGCTTCTAGAGCTTTCCTAGAAGACGGTCAATCATCCCTTTATACGTCGCCACTGCCGGAGAGCGATAAAATCGTGAACGTGTAAACATGGGATCACCGGCATAGAACCACTCGTACTGCAGCTGTCGGCTACCGAACTGTTCCCCCAGCATGTCCCAAGCGAGCTTGAAGAGTTGGACGCGATCGCGCGCACTCACGTTCTTGCCGACCAGGTATTTCTCCAAATAGGGGGCGATTTCTGGATTAGCAAAGTCCAGCTCTGTCGGCGTCATGATTAAACCGCTCCCACTCACCTGCCGGAGAATCTCTGCCGCTCGCATCTGGGTCTCAGGAATAAACACCCACAATGTCGCTGCCAGTGCACGCAGTGAGCCGCCTTCCTTACGGTTGCTCACCACATCTTGTGCAGCAGCCCGGAGGAGACCATTAGCTAGTTCAACCTTGGCGATTAACTCGCCGAGCTGGGCTTGCACATGCGGTGCAGTACTGCGACCAATCGCGTCAGCGACATGGCACGCAAGGCCAGCCATGAAACGCAGCTTCACAATCCCGCGCACGGTAGCTTGTAAGAGTGCATATCCCGGCGCTCGTGCAAGAATGTAATTGGATGCCTCAATGTCACCGTTAATAAACACCCGCTCCCACGGAATCAGTGCATCATCAAAAATAGCCAAGGCATCTTCTTCATCGAAACGCGAAGATAACGGGCGATCGAATGAACTGCGTTCAGTGTTATACGATTCTCGACAAATGAACTTGAGGCCAGGCGTATCCATCGGCACCGCAAAACAGAGCGTATACCGCTCTTCTCCAGGTTTGCGCGGATAAAAGGGTCCAACCCAGAGTTCGTTAGAAAATGGGGCCAACGTCGACAGCATTCGTGCCCCACGCACGATGATGCCGCGATCGGTTTCCTTCACGAAATGTAAGGCCGCCTCCGGGTCGGCCTGTTCAGCTGGCCCTTTGGAGCGATCGATCTGCGGATCAACCAACGTGTGAGTAAGACACCAATCGTTATCACGGCACTGTTCGTAATAGCGAACGACATTATCACCGAAACGAGGATTGGGTTGACCGATAGCGGTGTGAGCAATCGCAGCATCGGCGACCAGCGCATTCATGAAATCCGGCATCCTGCCCATGAGTCCAAAAGTTGCCTCAGCGCGGAACTCTTCAGCTTTCCAGCGCCGTTCGACATCTTCAGCCGTGTCGGTCAACAGAAACGACATCGCCACCGGTTTTCCGTCGTGCGGAGAAGGGTAGGTCAGTAATTGTTGATGTGCGGGGTCATGTTGCAAGTCGTAGAGCATTGCCAAAGTATCAATCACACCACGAAATGGCGGGTACGCAGTAACATCTTTGACCCGTTCGCCATTCACATACACCGTGCGATCATCACGTAAACTCTCACGATATTCCACACCAGTCCGAATACCCATCGTACCACCTCGCCTTTCAGCAATTTGTCAATGTTCGTCTATGTCTGAATACAAAGTGTTGCAGTCGGATTTCATCCAGTGAAGCTATCGAGCGCGGTTACTGCATGCTCGTACCCAAGAGCGCGACGCGCACCCACAAGGCTCTGACGAAGACGCTAGACAGCCGGCTCTTGTAAGTAGTCCCGCAGACTCCTCGCCGTATGCGACGTACGCCAGTGTTTGAGGAGTTCCTGGGGCGGACCACTTGCAACAATGTGACCGCCGCCAGTACCTCCTTCCGGTCCAAGGTCAATGACGTAATCCGCCTCTTTGACAATATCAAGGTTATGTTCGATCGTGACGACAGTGTTACCTTTATCGACTAATCGATGAAGCGCGTGAATCAGTTTCTCAATATCCGCAAAATGCAATCCCGTAGTCGGTTCATCTAACACATAGAGCGTTTTTCCTCGGGATTCTTTGGCCAATTCGTAAGCAAGCTTAATGCGTTGCGCCTCACCACCAGAGAGCGAGTTGCTGGCTTGGCCCAGCGTGACGTAGCCCATGCCAATATCATCTAACAACTTGAGAGGAATGAAAATTTTCGGTATACCATGGAAGAAGGTCGCGGCTTCTTCAATCGTCATCTTCAGTACATCAGCGATATGCTTCCCATTGTAGGCTATCGACAACGTCTCTTCGTTATATCGCTTGCCACCACATTCCTCACACGCGACGTACACGTCGGGCAGGAAGCTCATCTCCATTTTGATGTCACCCTGCCCTGCGCACGTTTCACACCGTCCCCCTTTGACGTTGAAAGAAAAACGACCAGGCAGGTAGCCCTTCATCCGTGCCTCGGGTAAAAGCGCAAACAGTTTGCGGACTTCGTCCCACAAGCCGACGTATGATGCCGGTACGGAACGCGGAGTCTTCCCGATCGGAGTTTGGTCCACTTCCACCACTCGTTCGATTGGCTCAATACCTGCCATACTCTCATGTACGCCAGCACGACCCACGAATGAGCCAAGTTTTTTCTTCAAACCTTTGACCAGGACCTCTTGCACGAGCGAGCTCTTGCCAGAGCCTGACACCCCAGTCACACACGTCCACGCTCCCACCGGAATCTGGACATCGATATCGTGCAGATTGTGTTCTCGCGCCCCGATAATAGACAGGTAAGAACGATTCTCAAGTGGACGAAGAGGTCCCAAGCGTGGATGTGAACTATGTAAGAACTTTCCGGTTATCGAGTCAGGATTGTCCTTGATCTCGCGCGGAGTGCCAATCGCGATTACTTTCCCACCGTTCACTCCGGCCCCTGGCCCAAGATCAATGACCACATCCGCACTGGCGATCGTTTGTTCGTCATGTTCAACGATGAGCACGGTGTTGCCACGCTGTTGTAAGTTGCGCAGTGTGGTAATCAACCGTTCGTTATCACGGGGATGCAGTCCGATCGTTGGCTCATCAAGAATGTAACACACACCCCGGAGGTTCGAGCCGAGTTGCGCAGCCAACCGTATCCGCTGCGCTTCACCACCGGAGAGGGTATCGGCCCGGCGATCGAGCGTCAGATATGATAAGCCGACTTCATTCAAGAATGACAGTCGCGGCACGATCTCTTTCCGAATCGGCTCACCAATCAGGGCATCACGCTGGGTGAGTGGCAGGTTCGTCATATGTTGCAAACAATCGCCAGCCGACATCGCCATCACTTCCCAAATCGCGTGGTTACATACTTTCACGGCACACGCCCGCGGGTTGAGCCGCCGGCCGGCACATGCGGGACACGGAACTTCGGTCAAAAACTGACTCGGATAGACACTCGCCTCTTCGCCCTCACTCCCAGTAATGGCATCGTTGAGGATCGGAAAGGCTCCCCGCACGGTTGTACCATTCCCGAGAAACACTAACCGCCGTTGTTCATCGGTCAATGCGCCGAACGGTCGTTCTAATGGCACGCCCTCTTTCTTCAGATCGCGAAGCAACTTTGCATGTTCCTGGTGAAATTCGGAACGCGTGAGCGGAAACAACGCCCCGTCATTCAGCGATTGGCTCTTTTCTGGAACGACAAGTACAGGATCAAATTCCCACCGCGCCCCGAGGCCGGAACATTCCGGGCACGCCCCCTGGCGACTGTTGAACGAGAACAGGCGCGGATCGAGCAGCTCATAGCCAAGTCCGCACGGTACACAGAACAGTTTCTCACTATAGGTGCGCTCACTCTTCTCACCTTTGAGATGCACCGCACCATTCCCAACGCGGAGCGCCGTTTGTAGCAACGGTTCGATTTTCTGCACTGACCCGTTAACGGTCGCACTTCCCACCACAACCTCAATGTCATGTTCCTTATAGCGGGCAAGGCTCTGGCCCGACGCTAACGGCACCATCCGACCGTCGATACGAGCCTCTTTGAATCCCAGTTTGAGCGCCCCTTCGAGCGTGTCTTTATGGAATCCTTTACGTCCACGCACAACGGGAGCTAGGAAAGAAACCACTTGCCCGCGAAAATCGCTACGGAGCCGATCCAAAATCTGACTCCGACTTTGCACCGACAACGGCTGCGCACAGTTCACACAATATTGCACTCCAGCCTTCGCATATAACAGGCGGAGATAGTGCGAGATCTCGGTAATCGTTGCGACTGTCGAATTGCGCCCACCGCGACTCGTGCGTTGCTCAATCGCCACGGTCGGGGGAATCCCGGTTAGCGCATCAACATTGGGCCGCGCCATCACTTTGATGAACTGGCGAGAGTAGGAAGAGAGGCTATCAATGTACCGCCGCTGCCCTTCGGCATAAATAATATCAAATACCAACGTCGATTTGCCGGACCCTGATAATCCTGTCACGACGACCATCTCATCACGGGGAATCTCAACTGAAAGGTTTTGCAAGTTGTGTTCTTTAGCCCCAACAACGGAAATGGCGTTGCCATTGCGGATTGCGGATTGCGGATTGTGGATTCGTTCTTCTAAACTTTTGACTTTTGACTTTTGACTTTTGACTTTCTTAGACTCTGGACTCTGAACTCTAGGCCCGAGACCCAAGATGTGCGCGAGATACTGCCCCGTGTACGATTTTTTCACCTTGGCTACTTCTTCCGGTGTTCCCGTGGCAATAACCTTTCCACCGCCGTCTCCACCTTCAGGACCAAGGTCGATCACATGATCGGCACATTTGATGACTTCGAGGTTATGCTCGATAATCAACACTGCATGTCCACGATCAACAAGATGATTGAAGGCATCGAGCAACTTCTGAATGTCGGCAAAATGCAAACCGGTCGTGGGCTCATCAAAGATGAAGAGCGTGCTCGTCGGTTGGTCTTCATCCTTGCCGTCCTTAAACAACGCCGCGGAGGTTTGCTTCTCCATGCCAAGATGGGCGGCAAGTTTCAATCGTTGAGCTTCACCACCTGAGAGTGTGGTCAGCGACTGTCCAAGGCGCATGTATTCCAACCCCACTGCTGCTAACGGCGCCAGCCGCCTCACTAGCTCTGCCTGCGCAGCGAAGAACTCCAGGGCCTCGGTAACAGTGAAGTTCATAATCTCGGTCAGGTTTTTTTCACGATACGTCACCTCCAGGACCTCTTCACGGAATCGTTTTCCTTGACACTCCGGACACGGCACGTACACATCGGAGAGGAACTGCATCTCAACCTTCTCGAATCCTTCTCCTTTGCACGTTTCACAGCGGCCTCCTTCGACATTGAAAGAGAAGGTGCCAGGAGCATATCCGCGCAATCTCGACATCTCAGTGTCAGCCAACAGTCGACGAAGAGAGTCAAACGCCTTCGTGTAGGTCAGGAGGTTGGCTCGCGGAGTAGTGCCGATCGGCGCTTGGTCGACAAAAATCACGTCGGCAAGCTTCTCCGCTCCCGTAATGTCGCGACAGGGGCCAGGAACGCCCACGGCGAGCCCCTTATGTTTCTTGAGATTTCGATACAGAACCTCTTCTACTAAAGTCGATTTTCCTGACCCGGATACCCCCGTAATACACACCATACAGCCGAGAGGAATCGAGACGGTGACATCTTTTAGATTGTGTGCCGTCGCTCCACTAATTGTGAGAGACGCCTTTCCTTTCGTTGGCCGTCGCCGCTTCGGCACTGCAATTTCCGCGCGACCGGAGAGATATTTCCCGGTAAGCGAACGTTTGTCTTGAAGAATCTTGTCATAGGAACCGGCAAAAACGACATTCCCACCTTTCTCACCAGCGAGTGGTCCCATATCGAGAATATAATCAGCTTCGCGGATAATCTCCGGGTCATGCTCGACCACAACGACCGCATTGCCGTTGTCGCGTAAGCCCTTGAGAATCCGCACCAAGCGGTGACTGTCACGCGGATGCAGCCCAATCGACGGTTCATCAAGAATATAGAGCGTATTCACCAGCGACGAGCCGATCGCAGTGGTCAGATCCACACGTTCAAGTTCACCACCTGAGAGTGTGCGCGACTGACGATCGAGCGTGAGGTACTCGAGGCCGACTTCCACTAAGAAACGTAACCGCTTACGAATCTCATCAAGAATGAGGTGGGCGACCTGATCCTGAAACACAGACAGATGTAAGTCACGAAAGAAAGCATAGCAATCACTGATGCTGAGCTGGTTGATATCAGCCAGCGTTTTCCCACCAACACGATAGAGCAATCCGTCGGGTTTGAGTCGCGCCCCTTTACACGACTCGCACGGAAAGTACCCACGATAGCGGGCAAGAAATACGCGAACGTGCATCTTGTAGGCCTTGCCTTCAAGCCAACGAAACCAGCCACGTACGCCGTAGTAATCACCATCACCGTCAATAACCACGTGTTGCTGCTCAGCTAACAATTCGTGCCAAGGAACGGTCATCGGAATCTTCCGTTTCTGACAGAACGACACCAACTCCCGCCGCTCCCACTGCGCGGCTTTAATACGCCAGGGCTTGACCGCTCCATCTTTCAACGACAGTTTCGGATCAGGCACAATCAGATCAAGGTCAACGTCGATCGTCCGGCCAAACCCCCGACAGGTTTCACAGGCGCCCAACGGACTATTGAAAGAGAACATGTTGGGCACGGGTTCTTTGTACGTGATACGACAGGAAGCGCA
>JAYVFX010000494.1:0-5531 GCA_043772795.1 Deltaproteobacteria bacterium | reverse complement strand
GACGGCTGCGTCGCACTGGGATGCGCCTGGGTCCGTCGGATGGACAGCCGCATCCCGTCCGGCGAGCGATGATGACGACGAATAAAGTCCGGGCAACCGACTGACGGCGTCCAAGAGCCCGACGTGGATTGGAAGAGCCCCGAGGATGTCCAACGCCAGCCGGTCTTCGATTAGCCGCGTTGAAGCTGCCGTACTGTGACCAAGTCCAGAGCGTTGGAGCCAATGGGCTCCAACGCCACTGACGCTCTCGCCGATCTCGGTGAAAAGCGATGCGACATAAACGCGTGCATCACGGGCTACAAGATCCACGATGAGACAACCCACGGACCATGCAGCGTCGTCTGGATGCGGCGAGAGTACGAGCACCGTCTCCGAGGCAAGGTGATCTTCGGCATCAAAAGTGAACATCGCCTATCATGTTCTCACGAGGAGGGCAGTTGCTCAATGACTGAGCAGTTTGACGTAGCGGTAGTCGTCCCCCATTTCAACCAACCGGAGTCCCTTTCTCGAACAGTTGCCGCACTAAGAGCTCAGATTACTGATCTAAGTGTGCAGGTAATCGTTGTCGACGACGGAAGTCGTCGACGAGTCGGACCCCTTGGCGGTTCAGTTGGGACTATCTCAGTTGACGTGGTTCATGCGGCACATCGGGGTCCGGCAGCGGCAAGGAACCGGGGTCTTGCTGAAGTTGCTGCACCTATTGTTGCGTTTACAGATGCCGACTGTGTTCCAAGGCGGGACTGGGTGGAGTCGATGGTCCGGCATTTCGGTGCGAAGCCTAAGACCGTGGCAATAACGGGTCCTGTCGTAGACGTGACTTCGCCCAGCCGAGTGAACGTGCTCCACGGATTCTTTCATCGAGGTTCGCTTCTCGACCACGAGCCTCAGCGCTTCACTTACAGCGGCATAGACATGCTCGGGATGATCGGAGCCAACCTAGCTTCGCGGACAGAGTTCGTTCGTGAACTGGGTGGCTTTGACATTGCTTACCCCTACCCGGGCGGTGAGGACTACGATCTTGCCCTTCGCCTTCAACGGTCCGGCGCAACGGTCGACTTTGTTGCGGATGCCGTTGTCGAACACGACTATCCGACCTCGATCCGTCGGTTATTGCGACGTTGGTATACCTACGGTTACGGTAAGCAAGTTTTCCGGGAGCAGCACGGTCTCCTCGCTTCTGACTTACACCTCGGAAAATCCGCGATCGAATCTCTGGTCCATCTTCCGTCGTTGACGCGCTCCCACTTTCAGATGGAGGGGCGGTTGTCTGTGACTCCCCTTCTGGTTGAAGCGTGTTTCCAGATTGGTGCCGCGTCTGCGAGGCACAAACGTCGCCCTGCTATGTTTGGCTCCGCCGTCGCTAGGCGCCGTCGTAGCCGATTGCCAGATTCCTAACCATCGCAGGCGGTTATTCGCAAGCGCACCGGATCACCGCTGCACCGCGCACCGAGGCTAAGGCGAGCACATTGAGTCGTCCAAATCGGCGGGACGTTTCAATGTCTTCGAGAGCGGAGTGTATTCGTGCCGCCAGTTCGTCAGTCGCCAGACGGGTATAGCCGATCTCATGCCAGTTGACCTCCCCGATGGAACCGCTCAACGACATGGCTTCGCTCGCGGCGATTCGGACCGTCACACGCGTGTCGAGCTGTCGGACCCTGGCCTCGGCATGCCTTGGACAGAGTTCGGCTATGGACGGCGTAGCGGAAGGTGTCCGCCCTCGAACCAAGCAGGAAATTGCGATGGGGTAGGCGAGGCGCCCGAGAAGGTGTTCGTCCCTGGACTCTAAGCCGTGAATGAGACAGAGCATTGTAGGAATCGGTACGACTTCCTCGGCGACGAAGCTGGAAAGAAGGCACCTGCTCGACATCCAGGGGGCCGGCCCGACACGGATGTCGAGGTGCTCAACATCGCTCGCTATGCGGTCCAACGCGATCCCTGAAAGAACGGCAATGGGCGGAACAAGGATCATCGGCATCCCCTGAAGCAGTGTCTCGCAGACGAAGGGGTCCACCAAATGCGTGACGAGCACATCCGGGGGAACATCTAGCAGGTCAGGGGCATATCGTTGTCCGGAGGAATGGGACTCGTCCTCAATGGGCGACCGTACTCCAGTCAATGCCAGGCGCGGTGAGCTGGTGATAACACCAGCGAGTTCGTGCAGGCGGCGTCCCGACCCATAAATCTCAAGGCGATCGTTCACCCTCTCCCCGCTTGACGGACCGTCCACCACGCGCCTCCTTGCCATGACGCCGCTCGGACGTAAACGAGAATACGGTGGCGCAGATTTAGGTTTGAGCCATTACCGCGCATCCATACCAGGTCCTCCCGGGCGAACCGACGGACTGCAGACGCAAGAGAGCGTCCTGCATGGCCGCAATACACTCGATGGGCGGCCGGATCAAGGTCATGGAGAGCGACGACCCTGGCCACCCCTTCGCCATACCGACGGTAGCGCTTAACAAAGGTAACGATCCCAGTGGTGTGTATGTGCACGACTGGGTCCGCATGATGGAACGGAACGATCTCCTCGCCGGCCCGGTGCAGTCTCAGCACAAGCTCAAAATCTTCTGTTGAAGTGAGACCGGCATTGAATCCTCCCACTTGACAAGCGATAGACCGGCGCATCAGCAGATTCGCCCCGCCGAGACTGGGGACACCATCACCTCTCCATTTGAGAGTAGTCGGCGACCTCATGTAGTTCAGCATGCGCATTAATTGGTACACCGTGCCAGGCCGGTCCGGCTCGATAACTGCGCCGCCAGCAATCGCCATACCCGGCCGCTCTAAGACGACGCGGGTTAGGGTGCGCAACCAGGTGGGCGGCGCAATGCAATCATCGTCAATGAAAGCAACCCAGTCCGTATCAGCGATCGCAAGTCCGGCGTTACGGGCTGCACCAGGAGATCTCCGAGGTTCACGTACGACGTGAATCCACGGCCGCATCGAGTTTTGTGGTAAAGCGTCTGTGTGTCCGCTCAAGACGCAGATGCATTTCTCCGGGGGGCCGTCAGCCTGATGCTCGAGCGAAGACAGGCAACGTTCAAGTTCCGACCAACGACCTACCGTGGGAACGACCACGGCGATTGACACCTCATTCTGCCTAAACATCGGACCACGCCACCCGAAAACCGATATCGGTAGCGCCGAATCT
The DNA here is from genome assembly GCA_043772795.1 of Deltaproteobacteria bacterium. Lineage (GTDB taxonomy): Bacteria > Desulfobacterota > Binatia > Bin18 > Bin18 > VGTJ01. The sequence continues at coordinate 2,380 of JAYVFX010000494.1, read as the reverse complement.
CCACATGCTCGCGTCGCTCCACGTTCGGTAACTGCAGCGGCACGAGTTTCGGTCGTCGACCCAAGAGCCTCCCCGAACGACTCGACGGTCGAGATTCTCGAAGGAGTTCTCTTCGATCCTCGAACTCGTCCATTCCCAGACGGTGCCTGCCATCATCCGTGCGCCCAAAGGCGACGCGTCGCCGGAGCGCATGCCGACGGCCTCAAGGCGACCCCTTGCAGCTGCTATTCGAGAGCGCCAGAACGACTCAATCCAGTCCTCGCGTCCTGTGATTCGCCTGCCGAGTAGGTGCTCGGCGTTAAGACACCTTTCGGCGTCCCAATCTTCGCCCCACGGGTAGCGCAACTGCCGTCGACCAGCTGGATCCCACGACGCTGCTATCTCCCACTCCACCTCAGTCGGGAGTCGGCCCCCTTTCCAAGAGGCGAACGCGTCTGCATCATAGGCACTTACCCCAACCACTGGGAACTGGGGAGCCCGCCATTGCGGGTTCCTCCAGTCAATCGGTTCCGGCACGACATCTGCGTTGACCGCTGCCTCATACTCCTGATTCGTGACCGGAAACACCGCGATTCGAAAGGCCTCAAGAGTAACGAGGCGGCGTGGCTGTTCGGGGAGGTACCGGAGTCGGTCATAACCGGAATAGTCCTCGAGTAACCAGTCAACTTCGGCGTCATCTATACCTACAGGGTAAGTGCCCTTCTCCACTCTGACGTTGGGTGGCGGCGTTTGGGGCTGGTCATCAGCCGCTGAGAACATGGCACTGACGACACTTAACCGGAGTTTGTCCGGTCTGGATTTCTTGGAGTAACTGGCTCCGGAGCGAGCTGATGGAGAAGTTGTCCAATCTGACACTTCGTACGTTACCGAGCGCCTGATTATCCTCCTTCATGAAACAACACGGAAAAATCGCACCGTCAAACCGGACGTGGATGGAAGAGCGGACGAAGGGGCACCGATCCTCGGATTCCGCTGCGGCCGTGATTGCCTCGTAGTAGGACTGTAAACCAGCATCCAAACGGGCGCTCGACCGACGGCCAAGGTAGTCCTTGACCCATTCTTGTTGTAGGGCGTTGAGACCGTCCGCTTCGATGGTCAGGCCGCGGTAGTGCTGGACGTAAGAAGGGTTTTGTTGGAGACCCTGGCAGGATGGTGGACTGAGTCCGAGCTGTTGGCTTAGGTCGATAACTTCGGCGAACGTATCGAAGGTCGCACGGGTCAAGACGCTCGTGACAAAGACATCCATCTCGGCGCTGCGTGCCTCAGCGAGGCGATGAAGTCCCTGCACCGCGGGGGTAACGTCGTCGCCTCGTAACTGCCGATAGAGGACTGGGTCGAGGGAGTCAATGGACACGGCGATCGTCCGGACACCGAGCGCAACGAGCCGTTCAACAGCACTTTCCGTTAGGTGCCGTCCGTTGGTAGTAAACCCTACGTCCGTTCCGCGAACACGCAAGGCCTCAAGACTCCGCCAGAACCGGCGCGCAAGCATTGGCTCACCTTCACCTTGCAGCTGGACATACTTCAAGCCAGGAAGCTGGGCAACCACGGAGTCAAACATCTCCGTCGTCATGTGTGCCTGAACCCAGTCACGACCCACACAGAAGGTGCAGTGGAGATCGCATACGCTCGTGGGATCGATTTGTGCGAACGCTATGGCGGGGAATGGCGGTTCGCCATCTAGCCGACGGCGCATTGTCAATTCGACGGGGCTTTCCATCATCGCCGAGGCCTTAAATTGACCGGAGTCATCGTGGCTGAACCGCCCGTGGAGCGAACTGTCTTATCCGCTTGGAGGGCGACAACGCGACGTCGTTCTACCTCGCTGCGATCCTCGGGTGTCAATTCGCTTAAGTGCTGCGGCGCAATGAAGTTACAGGAGCAGTCCTTGGTCCTGTCACCCGTCCACTCAAGACCTACAGCCTCCCACACGGTTGCGGATTCCTCGCAGAGCCCGAGTGAAAGCCCTGGATCGATGGCTCGGAATGCGTCGACGGCGTTTCGATATAAAGCCAGACGAGTGTCGTCAGAGTATGAGACTGCCATGTTTTTGAAATACGCGCTTTCGCTATCAGTGGTGAGCGACTGGCCAGGCTTCGACTCAACCATCAGATTGAGTTGTTCGGCCATGAAACGGCGGGCGGACCGGGCAGGGGTGGTCTCGGCGACGCGCGTCACCTCCTCGAGGCTTTGGAATCTCGGTGTGCCGAAGGTGACTTGCGACGGCCGGACGTGACGAACCACCTCCGCAGCAAGATCGCGGTACGCCTGTTGCCACCCCGGAAAGACCATCATGGGGTCGACGCGCAGAGCAACCTCATACCCGGCATCGGACAGTCGCCCTGCAGCTTCAAGGCGCTGTGCCAGGCTTGCAGTCCCG
>JAYVFX010000493.1:0-2997 GCA_043772795.1 Deltaproteobacteria bacterium | reverse complement strand
TGCCTTAGAAACTGGGGCTTGCAGCGCCACTCGGTAAACGAGGAGGCGAATTCATGTACCAAAGGCCGCGAAAACGGCAAATAAAAAACCGTAAGTCATCGAAATTACACACGTGAATAAATTAGTGACCACTATATAAGCGCGACAGAGGCACGGCAGCGTTTTCTGCAGCTGCTAGTTGAGGTAGCGTCTGGTGATCAGATTGTTGTCACAAGAAGAGGAGTGCCGGCCGCCGTGCTGATCGATTTTGAGAAACTCGAAACCCTCAAGAGCCTGGCTCGATTATGGCAGGACCCAGAGGCATTACGAGCAATGAAGGAGTCTCTTGAAGAAGCAAAAACGGGAAAGATGCTCAAAATGAGAGGGATTCCTAAAGTTGACACAATTCTGAAAACAGCACGGGCGCGAGGTTTTCTCCGTGGATGAGTTTTCCTTCTCGCCAGCAAAGTTGTAACGTCCTTTATTTCTACGACAAGAGATAATCACGAGAAGTGAAAAAGATTTCACGGGCGAACAAGTCGCCCATGGCATCCGGCAGCTTTCATCATGTGTCTGGAAATATCAGTTTCCCTTGCTCATCAAATAGGACTGAGTACAACCCTTTGCAACATGTATCAAACAATTTTTTTATAGCGTTATTATAATTCTGAATTTGTGCAGCCCATTTCTTGCGTACTTTTTTATATTCAGATTCATACAATATCATCAAAATATCTGTACCACCTTCGGACGCTCTTAGCCTTTCCAGAAGTGATAATCTGTCCAAATCTCTGTCGGAAAATCGTCCTTCATGTACGTGAGCACCACGAGTAGTAATAACACTACCCAATGCGCTCAAGACTATCTTTTTTAACTTCTGAGTAGTGAAGTTAATATCGTGGGTGATTGGGCTTTTACGATAACGTTTTTCAAGAAAACCAAGGAATGCTTCCAAGCGCAATTTGAAGATGTAAATTTCATTGAAGTAACTTTCAATATGATATTTCAGGTATCGTAAAGCGGATATCCCTGTATTACGATAAGGGAAACGCTTGGTGTAGATTTCAATATCCTTTAGCCTTAGATATGAAGTGACAATTTCATCAAAACTCAAGACAAGTCGACTGGCAAAAATATCATCCCTCCGAGTGGAGAAAGAGGCAAAATGGCGCGGGCCTTCTAAGTCAAACAATGTATTCTTAATTATTTCTCGCAATTCCTTACGCTCAGACTCTAAACTAAATAAAATTAATGGCATCACTAACTCGATGAGCTTTTTTTGAAATTGCTCATGATTTTCTATGATCATTTTACCTTGAGTCAAATACGTGATTTTATGTTGGTGTTAAGAACGAATTGTTCTCAGTCGCCCGACTTCTATTGAACGACACTATCTGTTTCTATCCATAGCTACAAATCTTTGTAGTAAATGCCTTGATGGTTCTATTCCGGCGTCTGTCACCGTTCAAAACAATCCAGGGTAAAATTTACCACTCTTATCTTCTGCTTTACATTGAGCGCTAACCAGTGCCTCGGTGCTTTCTCCACAACACGTATCAGAATCACTGCAAGTGAATCCGTCGAAAAGAATTCGCGCTACGCTGTCCTGACCCCTGAAGGAGGGATGATAACAGTCACAACAGGAGACCTGGTTGCTCTTGAATTTATAGACCCAGGGGGCATCACTAAAGTCTAGTCGTATACCTCGTTTCTTGGTGACACCACCAACGGGTTGTCCGCCAATTGTCACTTTTTGCGATTGCTCTCCGTCGGCAAGAACGGCGTACTCAGCGGTGACGGTCGCGAGAATATCGTGGTAGGCCTTGGCCGTCGTATAGGCATCGAGAATTCGCTGCTCTGAACAGGACGATGTCAACGAGCCACAAATACCGTGATCAAACCCAATGACTGGTCCCCCGGCTGCCGCTGTTTCCCATACATCCTTGCATGAGGGAAAATTCCCAGCGAAGAGGCAGGAGTCTTTTGACTTGTGGTTGCACAACTGCGACACCCGCACCAGCGAGGCAACGCCTATCTTCAGATCAGGGAGCGAAATCAGGATATCAAGCCCCTTGCGAAACTCGCGTTCGAACGCGGCTGGCGTCGTACGGCAATGAAGGACACGCACGGTTACTCGTCCGGTGGGGGTCAGCCCAATAATGGCTATCTCGCGAAGCGCAAAGTGCGCTGTCCATTGCTCGCGGCGGGGATGAAAAAGTGGAACGATAGCTCCATCGTGTGGGTCGATGCCGGTCAGATTCGGACCTTTGTGGAGATTGTAATGGTAACAGGCAAGTGCAAGATTTTCTGGATCGTCATCCCCACCGTGCTGTTGCGGGATAATATGATCGACATGAAACAGTGCGAGTTGCACGTGCTCCTGTGAGAGTCGGCAATATTCACAACCGCCCTCAGCCCGCTGACGCACGAGTCGCCGCAACGCCGCATTGATCACGACGTGCCATTCTTTTCTAACACCCTGTGTGCTTGAGCTTGCAGGGTCGAGATGAAGTCAATGGCGTGGACATACGTTTCGTATTCTACTCTTTCTTCCGGAGAGAGAGTTCCTTCTGTGCACCGATCCGCCAGTTCTTCGATGCGTTCCTGTACGCTCGGGTCGACGCGCAGATTAATCAATGCTGTAGCTACCTCTGGAGTCAGACAATGACCTACTGGCGTGAGCAAACGGGTAAGTACCGTTGCGTCTGGTTCGGGGGTATGAGTCATGGCTTTCCTATACTCGAATGTCAGGCTATCGGCAAGGATTTTTGTATCCTGGAGGCAATAGTTTCAGGCGGTGGGTCAACGTCTATGGTGGGTTCCGTAGGGTGTTCCGTAGGGTGGGCTCGGCCCGCTATCACCCAAATTCACCTGATCGATTAGACTTTACGGTTTCTTTCCTAACTGGGCCTTAGCAATGAGAGACTGTGGCGAAACCTTCTCGTTTGTTTCGAGCCTATCTATCCCGCCAGGATCAACCTGGAAGCTCAGCTCGTTGATAAGCGCAATTTCGCGCGG
>JAYVFX010000492.1:0-1893 GCA_043772795.1 Deltaproteobacteria bacterium | reverse complement strand
GCTCCAGCGACTTGGCTTGCTGCTTCTGTGAAATCGCGATGGCTTTGAGAAAACACGCTTCGGTTTCTGCAGCGGGGCTGGGTGTTAGGAGTTGGGGGCTGGGGACTGACAATTGAGAACTGACGACTTTTTTCGACTTTTGCCCTTTGCCTTTTGACTTTTGATTTTCTTCGTGTGACTCCTGACCTCGGATGCCGGACTGTAAGACTAATTCTCCTTTAAGCCGATACAGCTCGGCCTCGTAGTGACGCTCTCCATTCTTTTTCACTAGAGCCAGCGCCTCGGCCAGCACCGTAAGCCCTTCCTCCGTTTGCCCCACTTTCCTGTAGACCTCGGCCAGCAGGGCAAGAAAATATGGCCGTAACAGCTCTGCTCCTGTGGCCCGAAAGGCGGCTATGCCTTGCTGGAGCTGTGCCATCCCCTCTTCTACCTGTCCCTGCTCGGCCAACGTCCAGCCCCGATGGCTAGTTCCTATTGCCAACGTGAGCGGAAACCCCTGGTCAGTCGAGAGTGCAATCAACGTCTCTGCCCGCTCTTGGATTGCCTGTCCCTCCCGGCGGAACAGATGAAGCTCATTAGCAAAGTTCAGGGCAAAAGCTAGGCTATAGGGGTGAGAGAGATCTTGGGCCAGGGTGAGAGCCTCGTGCACCCTCTTTAGAGCTTGGTCCGGATAACCAAGCAAACATAGGGCCCAGGCCGCATAGGATAGGCACTGTACCCCTGGGTCTTGTCCGTAGAGGAAAGCCAGGGAGCGGTGCTGCTGAGGATCGTAAAGGGCAATCCCCTGCTCCAGATGAGCTCGGGCCGAGACGAACTCTCCCAGAAAGAACAAGGTGTTCCCCAGTGCAGTGTGAGCCTCTAGGAGGAGAGCCGGGTCCTGTGCACTCTGGGCCAAGCTCAAAAGCTGCTCCCCGAGTTCACGAGCCGTCGTGTACTCCGCCCGCACTGAATAAAATGCCCACAGGCCAAACAGCACCGGGAAGAGCTGCGGGGCCTCGCCTAACTGCTGGCAGAGCTCTCGTGCCCGCGCATAGGCACATTCCACCTCTGGGGCCGCATAACCCTTAGTAGCCATTAAAGGTGTCCCTAGAGTGAGTTGTAGTGCAAGTTCCTGTTGATCGTGCTCAGGCGTGCCAGGTCGGAGCTTGAGTAATTCCAACCCTTTGGTGAGATGATTGATTGCTTCCTGATGGGCAGACCGCCGAATGGCATTTTCTCCCGCCCATTGCAGATACTGTACCGCTTTGCCATACTCCCGCCCCTGCTCAAAATGTATGGCCAGTTCGGTGGCGATCTCTTGGGCGCGTTTGCCATAGGCAGCTTCCTTGCGTTCACCGATGCGCAGATGCCACTGCTGGCGGCGTTCGATCGCGATCCGTTCATGCCAGAGCTGTTGAGACAGCGCATGGTGAAAGTGGTAACGCGTTGTGACTGTCCCATCCGGCCATTCCGCCACTCCTGCCGGTTCAATAAACTGCTGCTGCCGTGCCAGCTGCGCGCACTGCTCTCCCACCTCAATGACGTCTGTGACTAGCGCTGCCGCCACCGCTGCTACCGCAAACTCTTGCCCGGCCAGACTCGCCGCTTCCAGGATACGCTGCTCTGTAGGCTGCAGCCGGCCCTGCTGTCGCGCTAGCAACTGCTGCATACTCTCCGGCACCTGCGCCGCTACCGTCGTCAGGTCCTGCGTTAGCATCCAGGTCCCATCGACTTCTGCCAAGACCTGACGGGCGATCAAATCGTTGAGCATACTGGTGAGAAAGAACGGTTGTCCTTCGGTTCGCTGATGCAACGTGTGAGCGAACGTCACGGGTGTCATATTTCCAGGGAAGCGAGTCTGGACATATTCAGCCACCGCGTCTTCGGTAAGAAGTGCTAACGGGAGCAGGTGAC
>JAYVFX010000491.1:0-3980 GCA_043772795.1 Deltaproteobacteria bacterium | reverse complement strand
CAACATCGCGCGCAAAGCTGAAGCCTACCTCAAGTCCACAGGGATTGGCGACACGGCCTATTTTGGCCCAGAGCCAGAGTTCTTTATTTTTAACGATGTTCGTTACGATCAGAATCAACACGAAGCCTACTACCACATCGATTCTGTCGAAGCGGTGTGGAACTCCGGACGGAATGAAGGTCCGAATCTCGGGTCGAAAATCCGCTACAAAGAAGGCTATTTCCCAGTCGCTCCGCTTGATACGCAACAAGACATTCGCACGGAAATGATGCAGTACATGGAGCGTGTGGGCATCCGCGTAGAGCGCCAGCACCACGAAGTTGCCACTGCTGGCCAAGCGGAAATCGACATGCGGTTCTCCCCGCTGGTAAAAATGGCCGACATGCTGCAGTGGTACAAGTACGTGGTGAGAAACGTGGCGCGGAAACATAATATGACCGCGACCTTCATGCCAAAACCGATTTTCGGTGACAACGGTTCCGGTATGCACTGTCATCAGTCAATTTGGAAAGGCGAGAAACCGCTATTTGCTGGTGATGGCTACGGCGGTATGAGCGAGATGGCGATGCACTATATTGCCGGTATTCTCGCCCACGCTCCTGCCCTGTGCGCGATCGTCGCGCCGACTAGCAATTCCTATCGCCGGTTGGTGCCAGGATTCGAAGCCCCGGTTAACCTTGCGTATTCGTCACGGAACCGCTCGGCTGCGGTGCGTATCCCGATGTATTCGCCAAGTCCAAAAGCCAAGCGTATTGAAGTCCGGTTCCCCGACCCTTCGGCGAATGGGTACCTTGCCTTTTCCGCCATGTTGATGGCCGGACTCGATGGGATCCAACGCAAACTCAGTCCTGGTAATCCGCTCGACAAAGATATTTACTCGCTAACGCCGGAAGAGCTGAAAGACGTGCCCTCGGTTCCTGGATCACTTGAGGGGTCGCTCCAGGCATTGGAAAAAGATCATGCCTTCCTGTTGAAGGGCGATGTCTTCACCCAGGATGTCATCGAAACCTGGATTGAATGGAAACGAACCAAAGAAGTTGATCCGTTGCGTTTGCGTCCACATCCGTACGAATTCGCGCTGTATTTTGATGTGTAACCATCATTAGCACAGAGCAGTATAACGAAGGGGTAGGATCTCTCCTGCCCCTTATTTTCTTGTGCCCTCGCGCTCTTCTTCTCTCCTTGACAAAATTTCTTGTCTCAGGCAGATGGAAGTGGCCCAGATTTCCCCCCTGTTGATCTCGCCAAAATTTAAGGAGACCGCCATGGCATTACTAGACGGAAAAGTTGCAATCGTTACCGGTGCAGGCCGAGGTATCGGCCGCGAAGAAGCTCTCTTATTAGCCAAACACGGAGCCAAAGTAGTCGTGAACGACCTTGGTGGAAGTTTTGACGGTACCGGTTCTGATAACCGTCCAGCCCAGCAAGTCGTTGACGAAATTAAGGCGGCAGGCGGACAAGCCGTAGCCAATTATGAGAGCGTCTCTGACTTCAAAGCCGCGAAGCGCATCGTCCAATGCGCCATCGACACCTTCGGCAAGCTCAATATTGTGGTGAACAATGCCGGTATCCTCCGCGACCGCATGATCTTCAATATGAGTGAGGAAGAATTCGATTCCGTGGTCGGCGTTCACCTCAAAGGCACCTTCAATTGCACGCGCCATGCCTGCGAATATTGGCGCGAGCAACACAAGGTAGGCAATATCCTGAACGGACGCATTCTCAATACCTCTTCAGATGCAGGATTACTGGGCAGTGCGGGGCAACCGAACTATGGGCCAGCGAAAGCTGCGGTTGCCACCCTGGCAATTATCGTCGATCAAGAAATGCAAAAGTACGGTGTCACCGCCAATGCCATCGCACCGCTCGCACGGACCCGTATGACGGTCGATGCCACTCCGCAAACGGCGGGACTCATGGGTGCACCAGCGGAAGGTGAGCACGACTTCTTTAGCCCACACCACGTTGCGCCACTTATTGCCTGGCTCGCGAGCGATGACGCAGCCGGAGTTCACGGCGAAGTCTTTCGTGTAGGCGGCGGTTGCGTATGGCTCATGCAAGGCTGGCATTCCGTCGGCACCGTGAAAAAGAAAGGGACGTGGGAACCAGCGGACCTCGGGGCCAAACTCAAAGCCGAACTCGCCAAAGGTGGGACCAAGAAAGAAGGATTGGGCGAAGTTTTCCGCGCATTAAAATCGTAATATTCTCCTAACAACCGGACTTCACTTTCTGTCACCCTATGGGCTGGGGGGAGGAAGAGTAGAACGTGGAGGTTTGGGGAGAGGGGAGGTTTATAACCTCTCCCCACCCGCCTCTCCTAATCTCATTCGTACACTTTGTGAATTCACCTTCCATCTACAACATACTGATTATTTGCCATGCCAACACGAGCCGTAGCGTGATGGCACATGTGCTACTCGAAAAGATGCTTGCTGACCGGGGAGTGAAACACGTAAAGGTGCGCTCAGGCGGTATTGCCATTTATGCACGTGATCGCATGCTCGCATCACTTGATGCGCGACTCGTCCTTCGTGATATCGGTATCCACATTCAGGATGGTGAGTTCGTTTCTACCGATCTCAAACGTCACCGCCATCTCATCGAGCAAGCCCATCTTATTCTGGCCATGACCAGCGAACAGAAACAGATGCTCGATGCCTATCCTGAAGCCACGGGGAAAGCCGCGTTCACACTGAGAGAGTTCGCCGGCGAAGCAGGTGACATTGAGGATCCCGCCATGCAAGGAGACGAAGTCTTTCGGCTCCGTCTCGACGAGATTCAGCACTGTCTAGAAAAGTCCTTCGATCATCTGCTAAAACTATCGCATGCGCACCTTTAAAAACCCGTCGGACGAAAAAATTCGCGAGATTCTTGCTACGCCTTGTACTGTCGCCGTTGTTGGTTGCTCTCCTGACCCTGATCGTGACAGCCACCAGATCGCGGCACTCCTGAAGGCCAAAGGCCATACAGTCATTCCAGTGAATCCAAGTTGCCAAGAGATTCTTGGCGAGCGCTGTTATGCCAGTGTACGTGACATTCCCGTACCAGTGGATATGGTCGATGTATTCCGTCGCTCAGAACACGTCGGACCGATTGCGGATGACGCGATCGCCATCAAAGCAAAAATTCTCTGGCTGCAACTTGATGTAATTAACGAGCCGGCCGCCGAGAAATCCCAGGCCGCAGGCTTGACTGTCGTAATGGATCGTTGTCCGGCGATTGAGTACCGCAGGCTCTTCTAGCCTAGGGCAAAAAGGGGAAACGAGAAAAAAGTCAAAAGTCAAAAGTCAAAAGTCAAAAGTCAAAAGTCAAAAGTCAAAAATGAGAACGTAATATTAGTACGGACTCAACTTGCTTGGGGGTTCACTGCGAGCGTACTTTTCTCTTTCTCCTTTGTCCTTTATCCATTTACCCATTTACCCTTTTCGCCTTTTCGCCTTAATAAAACCAATGGCCGATCATTCACACAACATTAAATCGTGGCAACGTCTTGATTCCGAAACAGTCTACACCTGCCGTATCTTCTCGTTGCGCAAAGATCGTAACCGCTCACCACGTGACGGACGCGAGCATGATTTCTTCATTCTTGAAAGTGGCGATTGGGTCAATATCATCCCCGTCACGAGTGACAATCACATCGTGTTAATCCACCAGCATCGCCACGGTATTAACGACATTACCCTCGAAATCCCTGGCGGGATGGTCGATCCCGAGGACCCTTCCCCACTCCACGCGGCGCGGCGGGAAATGCAGGAAGAAACCGGCTACGACTCAGACGATGTCATCCCCCTCGGCGCAATCCACCCCAATCCGGCGATTCAAGGGAATCGCTGTCATACGTTCCTGGCGCGCAATGTGGAGAAACGTTTTGAGACTCACTTCGACACAACTGAGGAAACCGAAGTTATTCTGGTACCGATAGTGCAGATTCCCGACCTCGTCCGTCAGGGACGAATCACCCACGCACTCGTTGTGACAGC
>JAYVFX010000490.1:0-11489 GCA_043772795.1 Deltaproteobacteria bacterium | reverse complement strand
GTATCTTCTCAATATTCCGGGGTAACTCGGCTAATGCTGACTCGTATCTCATTGAAATCCTTGAGAATGATTTTGCGAATTTGTAGTTTTACCCCGATTTATTGAGAAGATACCCAACATCTTTGGGAATTGTAGGATAAGTACGGTGGGTGATGACACCTGACCATCCCCCCACGTTCGAAACTCTAGAAGAACAGCGAAGGCGGTTGGGACGAGGAGGATGACATCGCGACATGTTTCGTGGTAGGAAAGCGACGGCCAAAGAAAGGGGAAGTGCAGTGACTCCACTAACGACACTGGGGTTAGGGTTTGTCCTCGGGTTGAGGCATGCCTTTGACTCTGACCATCTGATTGCCGTCTCAACGATTGTGACACGAGAACGTTCTCCCTGGCGTTCACTCTGGATTGGGTTGTTTTGGGGAGCTGGTCACACCCTCATGCTATTACTTGTGGGACTGGTCGTGCTCGGGATGAAACAAAAGATTCCGACATCAGTCGAGATGTCGTTGGAATGTCTGGTCGGAGTGATGCTTGTCGGTCTAGGACTTGCGACCCTCATTGATTGGTGGCGTCGGCGTGTACATGTCCACAGCCATCACCATGACGGGGCCGCTCATACGCATTTTCATGCGCATGCCGAGGAAGCAGATCACAGTCATGTGCACCGTTTACGTCTCGGAGTAAAACCCCTTGTGATTGGGATGGTTCACGGTCTTGCTGGCAGCGCTGCGCTCATGCTGGTGATTTTGGCTACGATTCCATCGCCTGCTCTCGGGTTCGCATACATAGGAATTTTCGGTGTAGGCTCAATGCTGGGGATGGGCTTAGTGAGTTTGCTGATGGGCTTCTTCTTTTCCTACAGTCTGCCACGGTTGCATAATGTCAGTCAGACTCTTCGTTTTGCGACGGGGGTACTCAGTGCAGCATTCGGGACGTGGATCGTGGTCGATATAGGCTTTGTCCAAGGACTGTTCTTCGGTTAAGCTACGAACAATGTGGTCGCAGACACGCCCAACCTTGTACGCAGGCGCACTTTCCTGTGTGTTGCATATTCTGCTGCTAGGAATGGCTGCGTCTGTCCTGGTTGCCCTGCCTATGCAATCGGTGCCCCAGCTACGCGTGACTCTTTTGCAACGTGCTATCCCACTACCAGTGCAAGAATTACCCAAGGGCGGAGAGGAACCGCAGACTGTAGCTCCTCCCCCATTGGTGACTCCACAGACCCCGCGACCGAAACCCATTGTCCCGCGGTCTATTACGGAGAAGAAGTCTGTGCCTGTCGTTCCGCTCCGTCCACAGAAGGTGACTGCCAAGCCTAAACGGGTTCCTCCCCCTGTGCCTCTGCCGGTTGTCAAAGAAGAACCACGGCAAGTTGCCTTCACTGCTCCCCCCACGCAGGCTGTCCTTGGACCGGAACCAGAGGCCTCCGCTATCGACAAAGACGGAGGGGTCAACATAAATAGTGAAGGAACAACGAGTGAATTTTTAGCAACGGAAAATCTCCGTGGAGTTCCGAATCTGCTAGGTCGTACTGGGTGGTCTACTGGTAAGGGCGAAAGAGCAGGCGAAGGGCAGGGTCCTTCTGCTACCCCTGACTACAACATCAACCCCAAACCGGCATACCCGTTAATTGCGCGACGGATCGGGGCGCAGGGGGAAGTGCTGTTGCGAGTCCTCGTGCGAGAAGATGGGAGTGTGGCCACAGTCGAACTTGCTCGTTCTTCTGGATTCTCGCTCCTTGATGAATCGGCGACTCGGACGGTACGAGACAATTGGCGATTTATTCCCGCTCACATGCATGGGGCACCGGTTGAAAGCTGGGTGGAGGTTCCCATCAAGTTCGTTCTGGCTGACTCATGAGCCTCCGCCTCTGCTGCTTCACAGAGAATGATACAAGGGAAGTGATATGAAGATCGCATATTTTGATGCGTTCTCGGGCCTCAGTGGTGACATGACCGTGGGAGCATTGTTGCATCTTGGGATGCCGCTTGATGCTCTGCAGGAAGAATTGCGTAAGCTGCCACTGACTGGTTATCGTCTGACGCAAACCGAGAGAACATTGAGTGGCATTCGTGCAACGAAATTTAATGTCGAAGTTCATGACCCACTGCATGAGCGAAGTTTCCGCGCCATCGCACACATGATTCAGCAGAGCGATCTGATTCCCCAGGTGAAAGAGACGGCGTTACGGATTTTTACTCTGCTTGCCGAAGCTGAGGGGCACGTGCATGGGGTGGCACCGGAGGCCGTGCATTTTCACGAAGTTGGCGCGATTGACTCGATCGTAGATATCGTGGGTGCTGCTTTTGGTCTTCACTTTTTGGGTGTCGGCCACGTCTATGCGTCATCATTACCGATGGGGAAAGGGTTAGTGCCTTCACGCCACGGGGTGCTACCAGTGCCTGGTCCAGCAACTGTGGAACTGTTGAAAGGGATACCGGTGCGACTGGGGGATGGTGATGCTGAGATGGTGACGCCAACGGGAGCCGCGATTATTGCGGCACTTGCTGATCAGTCTGCGTTGCCCGTATTCGTGCCGTCTGCCGTGGGATACGGCGCCGGGGAGCGAACGCTGCCGGATCGGCCTAACCTGTTACGGATTGTGCTGGGAACCAGCAAAGAGTCTCCTCGTGAAGAACACCTCAGTATGTTGGAAACGAACATCGACGACCTGAATCCAGAAGTCTACGACTATGTGATGGAGCGTTTATTCGCGAGCGGAGCGCGGGATGTGTTTCTGTCGACGATTCAGATGAAAAAGAACCGTCCCGGCATCCTCCTCCAGGTATTGTGTGAGCCCGTGGATCGCGAGCAATTGCGCGCTGTGATATTTGCTGAGACTTCGACTCTAGGTATTCGTTCCTACGCGGTAGAACGCGTGGCACTGCGCCGTGACAGCAAGACGGTGACGACCGCCTACGGATCGGTCCGCATCAAGATGGGGTACAGTCCTGATGGGCGGATAAGTGCAGCGCCGGAGTATGAGGACTGTAAGCGTCTCGCGCAAGAGACCAACACACCGCTCAAGGTCGTATACGAGGCGGCCTTGCTTGCGGCGCGCGAGCCGTAGCGAACGCGTTCTAATCCTTGCCGGAACGAAAACACTCGCCAACAGAGTCAACTTGTCAAATCGGCCAGGACCTCAGCCGGGTGACTTCGTGGACTTACTGAGTCATAAGCTTTGACAATGCTACCCTGTTCGTCAATCAAGTAACTGATCCGTTTCGCGAACCCGGCATTGACATCGGTACAGGCACCGTAGGCAAGGCCGATTGTGCGGTCCGTATCGCAGAGCAGGGGAAAGGGAAAGCTGTACTTCTGCGCAAACACGGCGTTCTCGGCGACTGAGTCGAAGCTGACTCCGAGAACTTCGACATTACGAGTGCGAAACTCCTCAATCTGATCGCGGAACCCGCGACCTTCCGCTGTTCAACCAGGGGTGTCTGCCTTCGGATAAAACCACAACAAGACCTTTTTTCCTGTAAGATTTGCGAGCGTCAGGGCTTTGCCTTCATGGGTTTGCACGGTGAAATTCGGGGCTTGGGCACCAATAGGTAACATTTCTGCTTTCCCTCCTGTCTGAAAGAGAAGACGTAACAACGTCCATATAGAGGCCACGGATACCAACTCCTTACGTGGGCAGTTTGAGGAGTGCGTTCATATTCGGAGCAACCAGTACCTTCTGCTTCAATGCCTTGATAAAATCTTCCAGGGCCGCGGCTTGTTTCCGCTTGCGTAATTCTTCGCGGAGGTGATCTTTCTGTTTATCAAAATCAGCGGTACTTGCGGGAATTTTCTCCTTCAGGGCAGCGACAAACGCATTACCACCCCAGATGTAGGCTTGAGGTGCAATCGGATCTTCAGTGGTTAAACGAAATGCTGCTTTCTTAAGATCTGGGAGATTGCCGATTTTCGGGATATAACTCCCTTGCCGTGTAAATGGTCCGCTGTCTTCTACTGTGAGATTCTCCTCCGTAGCGACGGACGAGAGATCTTTTTTTTCTTTGAGTTTCGCAAGAAAGGCCTCGGCTTTCGTTTTCGCCAGTTGTTCAGCTTTGTCGTTACTTACGCGTTTTTTCGCCTCCTCGGCTACGGCAGTAAACTCAGGGACTTTGCTCTCGATCTTCTCGCGTGGCGAGAGTATGTACCAGGTGCCTCCTGCTTGCACTGGTGCGCTCACCTGATCAATCGCGAGCGACAAGGCGGTCTGAATTAAGTCTGGTTGCCGACCGAGTTCGGGAAGCGTCTCCTCACCGCTCACCAATGGTGTATCTCCGTGAGTGAGTCCTGCGGCCTGAGCCGTCTCTGCAAGTTTACTGCCGCTGGAAGTTTTGTCACTATCTGTTTTGGCTTGGGTGCGAGCGAGTTCCGACACGGCCTCGCGGATGAGTTCTTGATGAATCTCGGCCCGTACTTCTTCGAGCGAGCGGACTCGCTGGGCCTCAACTGTTTCCGCTTTGATGATATGGTAGCCAAATTGGCTTTCGACGAGATCGCTAATGCTGCCAGCGGAGAGATTAAATGCGGCCTCTTCAAACGGCTTGACCATGCGGCCACGGGGAAAAGACCCGAGATCTCCACCTTTCGGGGCGGTGGCGGGATCTTGCGAATATGTTTTCGCGAGAGTGGTAAAGTCTTCGCCTGCACGTGCGCGAGACAGGACTCCTGCGGCAACGTCTTTGACTTTTGCTTTCTCTGCATCGGGAGCACTCTGCTCCACAGTGAACAGAATATGGCGGGCATGAACTTGCGCTGGGCTGGTGAAGCGATCGCTCTTATGGTTGTTGTAGAATGCTTCTTCGTCTTGTGGACTCACTTGGGCTTTTGCTTCAAAGTGGGACTGAGGGTAGGCAATATAGGTGAAACGAACGCGTTCCGGTTCACGAAATGACTCACGGTGAGAGTTGTAGTAGCCTTCCGCGTCCTTGTTTTCGACCGTGATCTGGCTGAGGAAATTCTCCGAGGCGATTTTGACAAAAGCGAGGTTCACGCGTTCTTGGCCGAGACGATAGAGGTCTAGAGTCTCATCCTCACTGGCAGGGATCGCATCGGTAATGAGGCGGTGCAGTTTCTTTTGCAGCAGGTCTCCACGCTGCCCTTCTTCAAACTCACTTGGGCTCATGTGGAGGTAATTGAGGACACGCAGATACTGCGTTCGGTCGAATTGCCCATTATTCTGAAAGATAGAGATGTTGCGAATCGAATCACGCAGTTCTGCCTCATCGACCGTAAAGCCGATCCGGCTCGCTTCTTGTTGCAGGATCTTGCTATTGATGAGCTGATCTAGGGTTTGTTGCTTGAGGTTCAGGGCTTGGATCATGTCCGGGGTGAGGCGATCCTTATAGGCATCGCGGTACATCGTCTTTATGTTGTCATAGGCGCGTTGGAACTCGCGCTGCGAAATCACCTCACCGTCTACGGTGGCGATGCTTTCGACAGGAGCGCCATCGCGAAACGAACTGCCGAATCCCCAGAATATGAATACAAGAACAATGACAACGAAGATAATCTTAATCCAAAGCGACTGTGCCCGTTTGCGCATGCCATCAAGCATTGGTTCAACCCTCTCTTAGGAAAAGCCATAATCGACGGGGGGAAAAAAAGCAACGGCCTGATAAGGACTTGCTGATGGAACCGCTTTTTGCTAATAACCTTGTTTTGTAAGCCTGTGCGAGCGTTCTATGCTGAAACAAAAGGAATTAGAACATGGGTTTCTCGTTGTGGGGGTTTCTGTCAAATGACCTTGCTATTGATCTTGGTACCGCTAATACCCTCATTTATGTTAAAGGACAAGGAATTGTCTGTAATGAATCTTCGGTCGTTGCTGTACAAAGAGACGTACGTGGAGGACGACGGGTACTAGCGGTAGGACTCGAAGCCAAACGGATGCTGGGGCGCACCCCCGGAAATATCGTCGCGATTCGGCCTCTAAAAGATGGTGTTATTGCCGATTTTGAAATCACAGAGGCCATGCTCAAGTATTTTATTGGCAAAGTGCATAACCATCGGAAACATTTAGTGCGGCCGCGGGTTGTGATTTGTGTCCCGAACGGCATCACTGAGGTTGAGAAGCGTGCGGTGAAAGAGTCCGCGGAACTCGCGGGGGCGCGCGAGGTCTACCTTATGGAGGAGCCGATGGCAGCGGCTATTGGCGCGGGGTTACCGATTACCGAACCCGTCGGTAATATGATCGTTGATATTGGTGGTGGAACAACCGAAGTTGCTGTCATTTCCTTAGCAGGTGTAGTCTTTTCTCGCTCTATTCGTGTGGGAGGGGACAAGATGGATGAGGCGATCATCCAATACATCAAGCGCAAGTACAACCTGCTGATCGGAGAACGGACTGCTGAGCTGATTAAGATTACCATTGGCTCTGCGTATCCTGGAGATGAAATCCAGACGATGGAGATCAAAGGTCGCGATCTCGTTGCCGGGGTCCCCAAAACCGTACAGCTTACGGATGAAGAGATTCGTGACTCTTTACTAGAGTCAATTAATCAGATCGTTGAAGCCGTGCGGATCGCGTTAGAACGGACTCCGCCCGAACTGGCTTCTGATATTGTAGATAAGGGGATTGTGCTTGCTGGTGGTGGTGCGCTTTTACGCAACCTTGACGTTTTATTGCGTGAAGAGACTGGACTTCCTGTTGTTGTTGCCGATGACCCATTAACGGCGGTGGTAATGGGAGCAGGAAAAGCGCTGGACGAACTTTCTTTACTTAAAGAATTGGCAATACAATAAACGCGAGGTTACTCCTCGACTGCGTGCGATTCATGTTGCGGGTTTTTCATCGTTACCGAGTTGTGCTGTCGTGTGGTTTCTTTTTACTGGTATCACTCGGCCTTGCGGCTGTGAATCGTCGAGCTTCGTCTCCCATCGATCCTGTCGGGGTGGTGCTGCTTGAGGTTATGCATCCACTGCAAATCGGCGTGTCTGTGGTCGGTCGTCACGTTGGCTTTGCCTGGGATCGTTATGTGGCCCTCTGGTCGTTACGGGCAGAGAATGACGAATTACGAAGACGGTTGCAGGAAGCGGAACAGGATGTTCGTCGTGGGCGTCAGAACGAAATCGCTAACCAGCGCTTAGGTCAATTGTTAAAACTGAAGGGTCGCCTGAACGAACTTGGTAACTCGTCGATTGCGGCGCGCATTGTCGGACGCAGTCCGTCAGCGTTGGTGCATACAGTCGTCCTTGATCAAGGCAGCAATCAAGGGGTGACTAAGGGAATGGCTGTCGTTGCGCCAGAAGGGGTCGTCGGCCAAGTGGTCTCTGCCAGTGCGAATGCTGCGCGCGTGCTTCTGATTGCGGATATGAATAGTGCCGTCGATGGCATCCTGTTTCATTCCCGTGCACGGGGGATTGTTTCAGGAACGCGAGAAGGAAGCTGCACTCTGAAGTACGTAGCGCGACTGGATGACGTTATCACTAGTGACGTTGTTATGACCTCAGGACAGGATGGTATTTTTCCTAAGGATCAAGTGATTGGCACCGTCGGGCGGGTAGGTACTCAAGACGGTGGGATGTTCCAAGATGTGGAGGTTAAGCTCAGTGTCGATCTCGCCAAGGTCGAAGAAGTCCTGGTGGTGGCACCCGGAACTGTCCAGGCCACAGAATGATCCATCTGGAACTCCAGAACGAGGGAAGTTTTCCCTGGTACTGCTCATCGCAAGCGGCATGCTTGCGGTGTTGATACAGACCTCTCTCGTTCCCTACCTCCCTGTTGTACCTGATTTCTTGCTCATCCTGTGCGTATATCTTGGGATTTATCACCGATCCGTCGGTGGAGCAGCAGCAGCTTTTTTCCTCGGTTACGGATTGGATAGTTGTTCCGGAGCGCCGGTTGGCACGAATGCGTTTGCCTTGAGTTTAGTTTTTGCGATGGTCAGTGCGATTGCGCGGCAGCTCTGGTTGAACAATCCGTTTTCAGTGCTGTGTATGGTCTTTTTCGGAGTCATCTTGAAGACCAGTGCCGTATTACTGTTGACTGACTTCGGTCGTCTCGCATTTCTGTTACAACCGACCCTTGCCCGCTATGTTGCGTGGGATGCCGTCGTCGCGATGCTGCTGACGCCTGTTGTCTTTACCATCCTGTACCGTGGAGAACTCGTCAATTACGAAGGGTAAATGCGCGAGGCCAGAACTGCCCCCCTGGGCCTGCAAGACCCTGCTCCTCCTATTGCGCCACGCCTTGGTGCCATCGGTGTTCTCATTGCAGTGACCCTCTGTCTGTTGATTGGCCGACTGTGGCAACTGCAGGGAGTCGAAGGTGAGAGCTTTCGCGCCTTGTCTGAGAATAACCGCCTTCGTTTGAAACGTACCCCGCCGCTTCGCGGAATAATCTATGATCGTCAGATGCGAGTCTTGGTCGATAACCGTCCCGCCTTTAACATTGTCTTGGTGCCAGAAGACGTTCGCGATGTTTCGGTTACGTTGAATACGCTCGCTGGGTACTTGGGTGACCCGGCGCTATTAAGTACGACGACCCTGCCACGCGACCTGCGACGCCTTCCGTATCAGGGGGTCGTATTGGCACAAGATGTGACTAGATCTGTGCTCGTGGCTGTTGAGGCCCACCAAGGCGACCTGCCGGGGGTGAGCATTGAGGTGGGTTCAAAGCGTGTGTATCCAACCGACGGATTTGCCGCGCATCTGTTTGGCTATGTGGGGGAAGCGAATGCGCGCGAACTTGAACGGTTTCCCAAGTACCGCCTTGGTGACATGGTCGGTAAGTTTGGCATTGAGAAACGCTGGGAGAATGAGCTCCGCGGGCACGGGGGTGGGCAGCAGATTGAAGTCGATGCCAACGGACAGCGCCTGCGTGTGTTGGATGAGCAAGAAGCTAAGACTGGGGACAGCCTTGTTCTGACGATTGATACTGATCTCCAACATGCAGCTGAAGACGCATTCAAGGGGAAAGAAGGGGCGATGGTTGTCCTGGGTGTCAACACTGGTGAAGTCTTGGCTATGGTCAGTCGCCCGGCGTTCGATCCCAATCTTTTTTCCCGTGGTATTCGTGTGGAGGAATGGCATTCATTAGTTGAGGACCCTCTTCGTCCGTTGAACAATCGTGCAATCCAAGGACAGTATCCTCCAGGGTCTACGTTTAAAGTTATAATGGCAGCCGCAGCTTTAGAAAAGGGCGTTATCAAACCGGAGACGCGCTTTTTCTGTTCAGGGGGGTTACCTTTTGGGCGGCACGTCTTTCACTGTTGGCGGCGACGTGGACACGGGAGCTTGAACCTTCAGCAGGCCATTGCCCACTCGTGCGACGTGTACTTTTACCAAATCGGACAGAAGCTAGGAATTCAGAATATTGCTGATTATGCTCGACTCTTTGGTATGGGAAAACCTTTGGGGGTCGGACTGGATCATGAAGCGTCTGGTCTTATTCCCGATGCTGCGTGGAAGGGAAAATTCCTCAAAGCCCCTTGGCTTCCTGGTGAGACGTTCTCCGTCGTGATTGGGCAAGGCTATGTAACGGCGACGCCGTTGCAGATGGCAGTTGTCGCGGCGACAGTGGCAAACGGAGGGACAGTGTATCGCCCTCACCTGGTCAAGCGGACAGTGGGGGTGGGAGGACAAACCGTCAAGGAGTATACCCCCGAAGTTATCGCGGAGACGAACATTCACCCTGAGGTGTTGCAGCTGGTTCGTGACGGTATGCGGGATGTCGTGAATAGTAGCGGAGGAACCGGGATAAAGGCGAAGCTTGCGGATGTTGTTGTGGCCGGGAAGACCGGAACCTCGCAGGTAATTTCTGGTACGCGAGGAAAAGGGAAAGTCCTACCACGTCAATATCGTGACCATGCGTGGTTTCTCGCGTTTGCTCCTTATGAGGCCCCGGAGGTGGCGGTCGCATGCTTGATTGAGCATGCGGGGGCAGGGGGGGGCCAAGTCGCAGCGCCGGTTGTTCGTGCAGTACTTGAGGCATATTTCAAAATCACCAAGGGTGATCAACGGCACGCGAGCGATGTTCGATAGACGACTCCTCGTACATTTTGATTGGCTCCTGTTCGTCCTAGTACTTGCGTTAGTAGGTATTGGGATCATGGGAGTTTCCAGCGCGACGTTTGAAGGACACGCACGCCTGAGCCCTCTCGCTGTTCGGCAGATGAGTTGGGCAGGATTAGGGCTCTTCGGCATGATGGTCGCCTTTGCTATCGATTATCGAGAACTCGAACGCCTGGGGTACGTCTTTTATGGTCTGACCCTTCTCTTGCTCCTTTTGGTCCCTATCCTCGGATCTTTTGGTGGGGGCGCGCGTCGCTGGATCAATCTAGGCGTCTTTTCGCTGCAGCCCTCAGAACTCGTGAAGATCTCTTCACTCCTTGTTCTTGCCCAGTATTTTCACGTTGTGGCACCACCTCAGGGGTACAGCCTCCGCGATCTCGTCTATCCCGGGGTCCTGGTCGCGATTCCTGCTGGATTGGTTTTAGCAGAACCAAACTTGGGAACCGCAACGATTATCGGACTGGTGGCGCTCACGTTGGTCTTTGCCGCAGGTACTCGGAGCAGTGCCCTGGCAGGTATGGGGCTCGCAGCTGGAGGAGTGCTGCCACTCCTGTGGCATTATATGAAGTCCTACCAGAAGCAACGTATTCTGTCCTTCTTACATCCGGATGTAGATCCATTGGGAACCGGATATCACCTGATCCAATCGAAGATCACGATTGGATCAGGCATGTTGTGGGGGAAGGGATTTCTGCAAGGGACGCAGAACCGGCTTGATTTCCTTCCAGAGAAACACACCGATTTCATTTTCGCAGTCTTGGCGGAAGAATGGGGATTTATTGGTGTGTGTGTACTGTTCGTGTTGTATGGTGCACTGTTGGCCCGACTCCTCGTCGTGGCGTGGAAGGCTCGCGACCGTTTTGGCTCGCTTGTCTCACTCGGCGGAGCGGCAATCATTTTCTGGCAGTTATTGATCAATGTCGGTATGAATATCGGCATTCTTCCCGTGGTGGGCGTACCGTTGCCGCTCCTGAGCTATGGAGGGTCATCCCTCTTAACGGTGATGCTGGCAATGGGCCTGGCGCTGAATGTGAGCACCAGGCGTTTCTTGTTCTAAAGGTCGATTACACCACGACTGTCGTGATAGCTTCGACGAGCTTCGCCTTAGGCACAGCTCCGACAATCTGCTGAGCGACCTGACCGTCTTTGAACAGGATCAGGTTAGGAATGCCACGAACGCCATACTGCGCCGGGGTCCGAGGATTGTCATCTACGTTCATCTTCACGATCTTAAGCTTTCCCGCATACTCACTGGCAAGTTCGTCAACAATGGGGGCGATTGCGCGGCAGGGGCCGCACCACGGTGCCCAAAAATCGATGAGCACGGGAACCGATGATTTGAGTACTTCGCTGTCAAATGTTGCGTCTGATACTTGGGTAATGTTCTCGGCCATAGTCGTCCTCCTCATTCAGCTATTAGTTCTATTTGGATAGCAAAAAGTTCTACGACAACATAGTAGGGAAAGGGTGAAACAAGT
>JAYVFX010000489.1:0-4168 GCA_043772795.1 Deltaproteobacteria bacterium | reverse complement strand
GAAGGCCCCCAGGTTGCGCACCAGCCCTTCTTGCAACACCTCCTCTCGGAGGTACGTGGAGACGTAGCTCGCAAGATATGTCTTCGGCTCCGGCTCGGTGTAGACTACCGGCAAACAACCAAAGCGGAGCGAGTGTGCGAGTCGGAAATCCGTCCCGAGCTCTGTGGCAGTCAACGGATGCATGAAACGAGTGAACGCACGTCCGGCGAGGAGATTTACCCCACGTTGTCGGAGCTTGCGCGCACTCGAGCCAGTGAGAATAAAACGTAAGCGGCGCCCCTCGATTAACCGATGCACTTCGTTGAGGATCTCCGGAATACGTTGCACCTCATCGAGAATCACCCACTCGGGAACATCACGAGGGACCAGGTCATCCAGTCGCCGAGGAGAGGCAAGCAAGCGCAGATGCACTTCGGAGTCAAGCAGATCAAGGTACAATGCCTCCGGGAATGTGTGCTTGAGCCAGGCCGTTTTTCCGACCCCGCGTGGGCCAAACAAGAAGAAACTCTTGGAACGTTGTACCTTCAGTAATCTGGTATACACAAGTCCTTTTTATCATAAAAAAAGGACTCGTACGCTCCATTTGTATATTAGCTCTCAAAATAGAAAATAGGGAAAAAATAGAAATAGGGGATGTTGCGGCTTTCATAGCTTTTCGCCGAGACGGTGAAGGCAACACTCGTGCAGGGCTTCCTGACGAAAATGGGGGACGTTGCGACGTTGTGGCATTAGCGACTTTCTGGAGCGGCAAGACGGTCAACGGCACGTTGGTGCAGGACTTTTGGTATCAAAACCAGCTCAACTCCGTCGCCGAGTTGGAGGCTAATGGCAATCTCGTCTCACGGTTTGTGCATGCGAGTAAAGGCCACGTGCCCGACTCTCGGACTTGGATCGAAAGGGTCAGGCTTTCTTCGCCGATTCACTCCCTCACCATTTCGCCGGTTCTTTTGCAAGCCAGCCGTTGGACCTTAGCGCCTTTCTTTCTCACCAAGTGCAGGTATAATAGCTGCTCTACGTAGACTGAAGACTGAGAAGGAGAAGGGAATGCGGACGTTGTTCTTAAACCCTCCCGCGTATGAGAATTTCGACGGCGGTGCGGGGTCTCGCTATCAAGCTACACGTGAAGTGTGGTCGTTCTGGTACCCGACGTGGCTGTGCTATCCAGCTGGGATGATTAAAGATAGTCGCGTGCTCGACGCGCCACCAGAGAAACTCAACCAAGTACAAACGGTGGCTATCGCTAAGGAGTATGATTTTGTCGTACTCCATACCAGTACGCCGTCATTCAAAATGGACGTGCGCACTGCGGAGATGATCAAAGCGGAGAATCCGCAGTGTGTAGTCGCTTTTGTTGGTGGCCACGCAACTGCCCTGCCTGATCAAACCCTGAAAGCTTCGCTTGCTATCGATATCGCCGCGCGCAAAGAATTTGACTTCTCAATGAAGGAAGTCGCCGATGGATGGGATTGGGCGAAGATTCACGGCATTAGTTATCAGAAAGACGGCAAGATTCATCATAATCTTGACCGTACGCCAATGCTGAGCGAGGACTTGGACAAGCTTCCTTTTGTCACGCAGATCTACCATCGCGATCTCGACTTTCGCAAATACAACAGTCCCTATTGCCAGTACCCGTACGTCTCCCTCTACACTGGTCGTGGCTGTCCTGCCCGTTGTACGTTCTGCTTGTGGCCACAAGTGACCACTGGTCATTCGTATCGGACGCGGTCGGTGGACAACGTGATTGAAGAAGTCAAAGAGATGAGACGTCTCTTTCCTGGGATGAAAGAGATCTTCTTTGATGATGACACCTTCACGGCTGATCGTAACCGTGCCCGCGAGATCGCGCAGAGACTCAAGCCGCTTGGGGTCTGTTGGTCGACCAATTCACGAGCCAACGTTGACTACGAGACGCTCAAAATTATGAAAGACGGCGGACTACGTCTGTTCGTCATCGGCTATGAATCCGGGAACGCGGACATCCTGAAGAACATCAAGAAAGGCGTTGCCCTTGAGACCTCGCGGCGCTTCACCCAAGATTGTCACAAAGTGGGTATCCTGATCCATGGCACGTTCATTCTCGGCTTGCCAGGGGAAAGCCGCGAGACGATTCAACAGACGATGCGCTTTGCCAAAGAGATGAATCCGGAGACCATTCAGGTGTCTTTGGCCTCTCCCTATCCAGGGACTGCCTTCTACGATTACGCGATTGAGCACGGGTACATCAAACCTGAGGACATGGTCGATGAGACTGGCTATCAGCGGTGTGTGATTAACTATCCGAATTTGTCTGGAGATGAAATTTATACGGCCGTCGAAAAGTTCTACAAATCGTACTACTTACGACCGCACTATATTTTCAAATCGCTCAAAAAAATGGCCCTCCATGCCGACGAACGCAAGCGCATGTGGCAAGAAGGGAAAGACTTTTTCCGCACGATGCGCAAACGGCGCGAGGTCGTTCCCGTGAAACCTCAGGTCGCTTCTTCTCCAGCAGCGTGAGACCTAGCCTAAAAGGTGGCTATAGGGAAAATACACCAAGCTGTGGGTTGAGGAGCGTCGTGTTTTTCTCCTCTCCCTTGAGGGGAGAGGACACAGGAGAGGGTGATTGCTGGGATTGCCCCCTCTCTCTGGCTCTCTCCCGCCAGGGGAGAGAGGACCTGACACCGCAGCTTCGTGCCTTTTCCACTCCACCTCTTGCTGTAGCGGTTCTATAGTCGTTTGTAGGGGCACGGTCTGTCGTGCCCCTTACGTGTCTCTCTTTCATGCTATGATCACTGGTGGTTCCCTTCTTCTCTCTGCCCTCCTCCTGATTGCGTGCGGCTACTCTCTCTTCACCATTTATGCAGCCTGGCGGTTTTTTCGCTCCGCTCCAATAGTGACCGACACCCTTCCACCGGTATCCCTCTTCAAACCGCTCAAGGGGGCCTCAAGTGACCTGTACGAGAATCTCGCCAGCTTTTGTCGTCTCGACTATCCTGTCTATCAGCTCCTGTGCGGAGTGCATGACCCGCACGACCCGGCAGTGACCGTGGTCGAACGCTTACAACGAGACTTTCCGACACGAGATATTGTTCTTGTTGTCAAACCAGAACCGCTTGGCAGTAATGCTAAGGTTGATACCTTGCATCGTCTGACCGCAGCCGCCACACACGATATTTTTGTCATCAGCGACGGTGATGTATGCGTCGGCCCTGAGTATCTGCGTGCCATCATTCCTCCGCTGACTGAGGCCCAGGTTGGCATTGTCACCTGTCCGTATCGTGGCGGAGCGGCGACACCGTTTCCCGCGTTGATTGAATCATTGATCATTAACACATCTTTTTCACCCCAAGTGCTAGTCGCCAGCCAGGTTGAGAAAACAACCTATGCGTTTGGTGCGACGATGGCAGTGAAACGACATTGTCTCGAGGCGATTGGCGGGTTTCCGGCCATTGCTGACTATCTTGCTGACGATTACTACCTGGGACACTTTGTGAGCAAGGGAGGATATGAGGCGCGGATTGTGCCGTACGTAGTTGAAACCAACCCGAGCGTCGCGTCGCTTCGTGAACTATTTCAACATCAGTTGCGATGGGCACGGACGCAGCGTAATTGTCGTCCCAGCGGATACTTTGGCACCCTGATGACTTTTGGCACGGTTTGGGCGGTCCTCGGGTGGCTGTTGTGTAGTTCATCTCCGTTTATCCAGATTCTTTTGTGGAGCACGCTCTTTTTGCGTGTACTCTCTGTCAGTATTGTGAGTGGACTCTTTCTGCAATCTACCCTCACGCTGAAGGCACTGTGGCTTATTCCGTTGGCCGATCTTTTCTCTTTTTTCATCTGGTGCGTGAGTTTGTTGGGGAATACCGTCCAATGGGGAGAGCATACCTTTCGGGTGCTGCGCAACGGGAAAATGGTCCAGGTTGGCGAACTCCCGGCGGCGACAGTATCACCACGACGCTCGGCGCTGCTGTAAGCACCAGTCCCAACTTCAGTCTTTTGCTGGCCAGCAATTCTCTCTTCCTGGAGGGAGAAGGAACCCACACTTTTTCGTCATACGACCCTCCTACCGTATTGCCCTTTAGTACTAAATCGGACCACACGAGAGTGGGACACTCACGCGGCCAGTTGTGAGATCTCAGGCGGTGTGGTGTGCGCCGCGTACAACGCGTCAACTGCGGCTGTA
>JAYVFX010000488.1:0-19389 GCA_043772795.1 Deltaproteobacteria bacterium | reverse complement strand
TGGGGTAAAGAAGCGAGACGGGGCAGTTAATGTCGTCAAGGAAACTCTCCTCTCTGTGTGTTACTAAAGTAGATGAAACGGGCAAAGTCGTCTAGGGTTAGGGGTGCATATCAGGATTCTGGCAACTGCGGTGCCAAAGCGCGTTCGTACTTCGACAAGCTCAGCACGAACGGGGAATTGTTCAGCAATTTCACTAGCGGCCCCGTTCATCCTGAGCCTGTCGAAGGGTGAACGGCATATGCGCTGCGCTCATTCAACCTGATTACCAGAAATTTGATATGTACCCTAGGGTCAGGCAACTTTCCCGGCTCTCAGTCTAAAGTTGGTTTGTTTCACCTATCCGAGCTTTGCAAGAATCTGTTGCAGCGTTTGTTCTATTCTCGTCTGTCCGTTGCGCAGCTCCTGGACCTCACCCCGCAGCTCCTGCACTTCCCCCCGCAGCTTCTGAACTTCGCCTCGTAGCTCCTGTTGTCCGGCTTCGAGAGCCTGCACTTTTTTCATGGTCTCGTTTACCGACCGCTGCAGCAGGGTAATGTCGCGTCGATCAAGCACCATTTGCAAAGAACGATGGACTTCCACAAGTCCGTTCGCAACGGTCTTTTCCAGGTCATCCATTCGTTGCTCTAGACGCTGCCGCAGACTGACAACATCCGCCTCGCGGGTGCTTATGCTCAAACGGGACGCCAGGTCGCGGCGCAGTTCAAAGATAGCAGCGCGTATTCCCTCGTAGTGACTTTCTTGTGCAGTGAGGCGCTCATTGAGATCAATAACATGTTCTTCGAGTGACATCTTATGTTTTCCTTTTCGCCCCTTATCCTTTATCCTTTTCCCTGTAGCCTAGAGCCTATAGCCTTGTCTTACATCCCATATCCGCCATTCGGACTCAGCACCTGGCCAGTCACATACGCCGCATCATCCGAAGCCAGATAAAGGTGCGCTGTGGCAATATCAATCGGGCGACCGAGTTGCCGCAGAGGAATGCGCCGCAAGAAGAACTGCTTGACTTGCTCGGCTTTCGCTTCGTCCACGCCTCCGTCTTTCTCTGTCCCGACACCACGAGCCATCGGGGTATCGATAAGTCCCGGAGCAACAGCGTTTACCGTAATGTTGTTGCGCGCCAACTCCAGCGCCAGTGAGCGCGTGAATCCAATAATCGCCGCCTTCGCCGCCGCGTAATGTGCGTTTTGCGGGCCGCCGTGCATACCCGCAACTGAGGCGGTGTTGATCACCCGCCCCCAATTTGCAGCCATCATGTCAGAGATCACTGCCTGTGTGCATAAGAAAGTCCCCTTCATGTGCACATCAAGCATGCGTTGCCATTCGTCCGGCGAAATGTCGAGAAAATTCTTGATCTGCCCAATACCGGCGTTATTGACGAGGATGTTGATCGCACCGAAGCGTTTTTTGCCCTCGGCCACCATCGCATCGACTTCAGCCTTCTTAGAAACATCGCCGCGGACACCAACTGCCTTTGCGCGCTTCCCAGTACCATTGATTTCTGCGGCTACCGCCTCAGCCCGCCGTTGGCTAATGTCGGCAACGATCACTTTCGCCCCTTCTTGGGCAAACAACTGCGCCGTGGCCTGGCCTAATCCCGAGCCTGCACCTGTGACTAACGCTACTTTTCCTTTGAGTCGCATATCAACACCACTTCGTATACGAGCCACCATTAGGGCTCAGAATTTGTCCAGTGACAAACCCAGCTTCTTCTGACGCAAGATAGGCAACGGCATGAGCGATATCCTCAGGTTTGCCTAATCTACGCATCGGAATAGTTTTCGTCATGCGCTCCACCCACTGTGGTGGACTCTCGTGCACCATCGGCGTATCGATCACTCCGGGAGCAACGGCATTCACAGTAATACCGGTTCGCGCCAGTTCACTTGCCATCGCGATCGTCAGTCCCGCAATACCTGCTTTGGCAGCACAGTAATGTGAGAGACGCACTCCGCCAGTAAAGGCTCCCATCGACGACGTACTGATGAGTCGTCCCCAATTGCGTTCGCGCATGCCGGGAAGAAGCGCGCGGAAGCAGTTGTACGCACCATTCAGATGCACATTGAACATGCGGTCCCATTGCGCCTCAGTCATTTCAGGAAACGCCACCTGCTCGGCAATGCCAGCATTACTCAGCAAAATATCAATGACACCGAGTTCACTTTTGGTTTGTAGAGCTGCTTGTTCAACCTCGTGCAGTGAGGTGACATCAACTCGTAATGCGAGCGCTTTACGGCCAAGAGCACGCACTTGCTGTGCAGTTTCCTCGGCTCCAGTCATGTTCACATCACAAACTGCAACATCAGCTCCGCCTTTGGCAAGTACGAGTGCCGTGGCACGGCCAATCCCTGAACCACCACCAGTAATAAACGCTATTTTTCCTAGAACACCCGACACATCGCCTCCATAATTCACGTAGACGTTTTCGGCTTCCTATTTGACGACTTACGTCTTACGTTTCCGCGAGACTTCCCGCAATCTCATGCGTCTCAGTCATTTTTCTCTGGACACACGCGCGTAGCTTAGCCTCATCGATATCAATCACCAGATCACCGCTTCCATCAACGATAAAACGCGCGTCTTTCTGTAGTTCCAATGCAATTTGTGAGACGCTCTCGTTAAACACCGCTCGTGAGAGCGCAGCGTGCTCAAATTCCTCACGACACAACAAGCGGATCTCATTTACCACACCTTTGTGTTTTTCGATGTAGAACATTACGTTGCCGACCACACACTGACCGTACTGCCACACGGTGTATTCTCGCCCCTCTCGTTCCCACTGCAACGTCCGTTTCGGCGGTACAGGAAACTCGCTCAGTTGCGTCAGTACCCACAGGTCTTCAGGCTCCTGCTCTTCAGCACTGAACATGAAGTTAATGTGCTGCATTCCGTCGGGCTTGGGATGGATTTCGATGCGCATTGAGTTGTCCCTCCCTCTTCGATTTGTGGAGGACAAGATATGGAGTCCCACTTATAGGTTCCTTCCTCCCGTCAGGGGGGAAGGTCAGGAAGGGGGTACCGACGGGCGCGTTCAGGACTGCTATCCGGATCTCGACCCCCATCCTCTCTTTTTCTCCATTTACCCGTTTCGCCGTTTCTCCTTTCGGACTACGCTTCCGCCCGCAGCTCCACGACGTTGCCGTCAGGGTCTTTCACAAACAGTACGGGTGCATTGCCAATATGCGGCGGCGGCATGAATTCCTGGAACTCGATCCCCTTCTCTGTCAGTTCGCGTTTCGCGGCTTCAAAATCTTCGACATGAATCGCTATGTGAGTACCAATCCCAGGTAAGCCCTTCATGGCCATCTCGTTACGCTGTCCAATGATATGGACTTGGGATCCGTTGCACTCATACCAGATACCAGGAATGCCCTTGATTTCTGGTCGTGGAATCTCTTTGAATCCCAACACGTCCCCATAAAACTCTCTCGCCTTGTCCACATCCATCACCGGTACGCCAGTATGACGGATTGATTTAAGTTTAATCATCGCAAACCCTCCTTATTTGAATTTCCTACGATAACAGCAAGTCTATCCTCGCAGGGAATATTAGCTGTAAAAGATTACCAGCCTGGGTTAACGACAACAAGAGGTGCGCTTGATTCATGGGTCATGCTCCTTTGAGTTCCTCTAGCAACTCCTTCGCCTCTTGCAAGTCTTTCGTATCAAACCCTTCGGTGAACCAGTTGTAGATCTCGGCCAACATCTTGTGACCTTCGTCTTTCCTGTCCTGCTGCTGCCACAACCGCGCTAGGCTCATCATGGCGCGGAGTTCGAGTGACTTCGCTTGCTGCTTTTGGGCAATGTCGATGGCTTTGAGGAAGTACGCTTCGGCTTCTGCTTGGGGGTCGGGGGTTAGGGGCCGGGGGCCGGTGTCTTCAGACTTGTCTTGACCTGTTTTGACTTGCCCTAGACTTGCCTGAGACTGAAGCGTAAGCGTTCCCTTGAGTCGATACAGCTCTGCTTCGTGGTAACAGATCCCATTTTGCTGCACTTCAGTCAGTGCCTCGGCCACTACGCTCAGCCCCTCCTCTGTCTGCCTCACTCTCCCGTATGCCTCGGCTAGCAGGGTAAGCCAATGCGAACGTTCAATCTCTGCACCCGTGCCCCGGTAAGCGGCGATGCCTTGGCGTATCTGGACAATCCCTTCCTCTCCTTGCCCCTGGTCAACTAGCGCCCATCCTTGTAGGACCATTCCATGCGCCGCGAAGAAGGCAAACCCCTGCTCGGTCGAGAGGGCAAGGTCTACCTCTGCTCGCTCTTGGACTATCTGTACCTCCCGGCGGAGCTGATGGAGCGCGGCAGCCCAGCTTAGAGCAAAGGCCAGGCTGAAGGGGTGAGCCAGCTCCCGTGCCAGGGTCAGCGCTTGGTCGCTGCTCTTCAGGGCCTGGTCCTGGTATCCAAGGAGCCATAGGACACGGGCTAAAAAGCATAGACAAGCCACCCCGGGGTCTTGCCCATAGAGGAGGGCATGAGAGCGGTGCTTTTGAGAGTTGTATAGGGCACTCTCCTGCTCCAGGTGCGCCCGGGCAGGAGCCAACTCTCCCAGCCATAACAAGGTATTCCCTGACGCAAAGTGAGCTTCCAGAAGGAGAGCTGGATCTTGGGCATCCTGAGCCAACTGCAAGAGCTGCGCTCCCAGCTCACGCGCTGTCCGTAACTCTGCCCGCACGATATAAAACACCCATAAGCCCCGCAAGACGGTAAAGAGCTGACGAGTCTCTCCCATTTGTTGACACAATGCTCGTGCCCGGCTGTAAGCTCGCTCTACTTCTGGAGCCGCATATCCCTTCACCGCCATCCAGGCTGGACCGATAGTGGTCTGCAAGACGAGTTCTTGCCAGGCGCGTTCGTCAGTGTTGGGCAGAGTCTTGAGTAACTCAAGGGCAGTGGTGAGATGACTGACCGCTTCCGCGTTGGCGGACCGCTGGACGGCTTTCTGTCCCGCTTGTTGCCAGTAGGGAATAGCTTGGGCAATCAATCCTGCCTCGGTGCAATGGTACGCTAGGAGTTCCGGTTGGGTGTCTTTAGTATCTGGAAATCGCTCTTCTAATACCTGCGCAATCTGTTGATGAAGCTGCTGGCGTCGGCTCTTGAGCAGTGATTGATACGCCGTATCCTGAATTAACGCATGTTTGAAAAGATAGGTGCTCTGAGGCGGTGTTCCTCGTTGATAGAGCAGTTCCGCAGCGACTAACTGACTCAACCCCTGCTGGAGCATGGTCTCGTCCACAGGCGAAACCGCATGGAGCACGTCGTACGAAAATTCTCTGCCGAGCGTGGCCCCCACCTGGGCGATCTCTTTGGTCGTGGCCAGCCGATCCAACCGCGCCATCAGGGAATCCTGCAACGTGGAGGGAATCGCCAACGGCGGCAACGTCCCGCTCAGCTCATAGTGGCCGTTCGTCTCGGTGAGCAGCCCCGACTCCACCACCATCTTGGTCAACTCTTCCACAAACAGCGGCACCCCATCCGTCTTGGCGACAATCTGCTGCACCACTTCTGCTGGTAGCGCCTTGCCCCTCGTCGCTTGCTCGATCATCTGCGGCACTTGCCGCCGTCCCAAGCGACTGAGGGTCAACTGACTGAAGTGGCCGTGTTGCCCCCACGGCGGGGTGAACTCGGGCCGACTGGTCAGTAGGACAAAGAGCCGAGAAGTGGGCGTTTGATCAATGAGCATTCCTAGCAACTCCAGGGTAGACGGATCAGCCCAATGCAAATCCTCCCAGGCGCAGTACACCGGCGCATGTTCGGCCTCTTCCACCAGCCAGGCGATCAAGGCTTCCTCAGTCTTCTGTTTCTGCCGTTGGGGACTGAGATTGAGCGGGGGCGCATCGGTAGGCTGGGGCAAGGACAGCAGGGCAGCAAATAAGACTGGTGTATCGGCTTGCGGGAACCGGTAGCGGGCGAGCGTGCTGTGGAGCTTGGCGGTTTTGGTCTGTGGCGTATCGTCTTTCTGCCAGTGCAGCAGGCGTTGGAGGTGCTCAATGACCGGATGCAGCGCGCTGTTCTGATAATAGGGGGAACAGCGAAATTCGAGGCGCAGCGCCCCGTCCTGTTCCACCCGCTCACGCAGTTCCCGCACCAGGCGTGATTTGCCAATGCCCGGTTCCCCACTGAGCAGCACCACCTGGCCTTCGCGATCGGTGGTCTGCGCCCAGCGCCGGTGCAGGAGTGCGAGTTCTTCCTCGCGACCCACCAATGGAGTCAGTCCCGTCGGCAACACAATGTCGAGGCGGTGGTGCACGGTGCTTTCGCCGAGGACTCGGTACACCCCCATGGACGTCGCTATCCCCTTCAACGGCTGGGCTCCCAAGTCCTGATAGTCGAACAGCCCCGCCACCAACCGCTGGGTCGCGCTGCTCAGCACGATGGTGTTCGGTTCCGCGACGCCTTGAAGACGGGCGGCGATATTCAGCGTCTCGCCCAACGCCAGTTGCTCCGTACGCGCTCCCGTCCCAATCTCCGCCACCACCACCGGCCCGGTATGAATACCAATGCGTATCTGTAACGGCGGGGTACATGGCAGCTGGCTGACCGACGCCACAATTTCTAAGCCACTGTGCACAGCGCGGCCCGCATCGTCTTCATGGGCGGCTGGATAGCCAAAGTACACCAGCACGCCGTCGCCCAGATATTGGGCAATATGGCCGTCATAGCGGGTGATAATCTGGTCACAGGCGGTTTGATAGGCGCGCACCCGGGCATGATAGTCTTCCGGGTCCAGCTGCTGGGAGAGCATCGTCGAGCCCACCAGGTCAATGAACATCACCGTGAGTTGGCGGCGTTCCGCCGCCGGGGGCTGGGTGCTAGGGGCTAGGGATTGGGAAGTTCGGAGTTCGGGGTTCGGAGTTTGATGTCCGATGTCTGCTTCCGTTTCGCCTTTTCCCCGTTTCGCCTTTTCCCCCTCGGTAATGGCAACGCCACACTCGCCGCAGAACTTAGCGGCTGGTCTTACCTCGTGTCCACAGCTTGAGCAAACCTGGATGAACTTCGTCCCACACTCTTCACAAAACTTCATCCCCTCAGGATTCTCAAACCCACAACTCGCACAGCGCATAGGTCCTCTTTACCCCTTTGGGCTTTTCAGGGCAAGGAAAGGCCGGCTTCCTAACGGTCGGATGGCAACCTTCACTGGCGTGCTCGTTCGTTGCTGTACTCCGTTGATAGATAAGGGACGCTACCCGACTGGCACTTACACATCTTGTGAAGCCGTCTCACATGAAAGAAACAAGCCCAGCTTACATTTTCAGCAATATCAGGTTCGCCTGCCCGTCTTTCTGGACTTTCCACCCTGGCGGGACCACAACGGTCGTGTCTGGTTCCTCGACAATGAGCGGACCGGCTTGTTCAGTCGCAATATCAGCGCGGCAGAGAATAGGGGTCCGTTGCGTTCCGTGCGTCGGCCCGAAATACGCATCGCGCGCCCCCGTACTCCCTGCCCCTTGTCCATCCGCACGGCTGATTAAGTCCGTGAAACGGAGGTTCCCTGCTGAAGCTAGCGCTCGCAGTCTCAAGTTAACGACTTCAATCGCGTCATCACGGTCGTACCCAAAGGCCTGTTTGTGAGCCTCGGTAAATATCCGGGATAACTCCGTCCGCAGCTCCTGCGTCTTCACAGCCGGAAACGGTAGGCTTATCTCCGACACCTGATAGCCATACTTGAGATCGATTTGCCGATCAAAACGAATAGCGTCGTTTGCCACGCCTTCTTGTAAGAGATCCTCTCGTGCTGTTGCTTCCATCGTCTCGTATTGACGTCGTAGCTCTTCGAGATTCACCTTATCGAGCGTTGTCGCAATACTGCGAATATAGTCGTGGCGATAGTCGGCCAGCAGCAATCCCAACGCACTAAAGAGCCCAGGGAACAAGGGCACCAGCACGCGACCAATACCTAAACTCTCCGCCAGCGCGACAGCATGCACAGGACCAGAACCGCCAAAGGCGAGCAAGGTAAATTGGCGTGGATCACGCCCGCGTTCAGTCGAAACTGCTCGTAGCGCACGCATCATCGTCGCATTCGCGACTTGTGTGACTCCATACGCCGCCCGTAGCACATCAAGATTCAACGGTTTGGCCAACTGCTGTTCGATCGCTTCTAGTGCGGCCTGGCGGTTAATTCGTAATGTCGATCCGGCAATCGCTTCAGGGTTCATATAACCGAGCACAACATTAGCGTCTGTCACTGTTGGTTCTTGTCCACCACGCCCGTAGCAGACTGGTCCTGGGTCAGCGCCAGCGCTATGGGGACCGACGCGTAGCGCACCACCATCATCGATCCAGGCTACGCTTCCTCCGCCCGCTCCGACTTCGACAATATCGAGAGATGGGACGCGCAGCGCATGTCCTCCCCCACCAAACAGCCGGGTCGTCATAGTCGCTCCGCCGCCGACTTCACCGCCAGCTTTCTCAAGCGGAATACCATTCTCGATAAGACACGCCTTGGCGGTCGTTCCACCCATATCGAACGACAACACCTGATTGAGTCTTGATTCCGCTGCTAATCGCGATGCTGCCAAAACTCCTGCTGCCGGTCCCGATTCGATCATATACGCCGGGCGTCGCCGCGCTCCCTGCGCGGTCATAATCCCACCATTCGACTGCATGATCAGCAGGCGCTTACTATACGCTGACAAATGCTTCTCTAATTGATTCAAGTAGCGATCGACCACCGGAATCAACGAAGCATTGATAACAGTCGTACTCGTGCGCTCGTATTCGCGGATCTCGGGATGAATATCCGACGATAGGCACACCACCATACGGGGGGCGATTTCAGAGATCAGTTGGCCGATTTGTCGCTCGTGGCTGGGATTGAGATACGAGTTGAGCAAGCAAACCGCAATCGCTTCCACATGAGCGTCAAGAAGCGTACGAATCACCGCTTGTGCTTCTTTTGGATCCAGGGGTTGTTCGATACTCCCGTCCCCGAGAGCACGTTCACGGACTTCGAGACGGAGTGATCGAGGTACAAGTGGCGGCAGACGATCCCACGACGCATCATAGATGTTGGGACGTCGCTGCCCACGCATCTCCAACTCATCACGAAAGCCCTTCGTCGTGATCAGTCCAGTCAGCGCAGTTTTATTCTCGATCACGGCATTCGAGCCGATCGTCGTACCGTGGACAAAACTCTCAACCTTCGCCTGTGGGGCTGAGCGCTGTATGCATGCAACGATGTCTTCTCCGACACGATCAAGAAGTGACAATACTTTCGCAGTTGTCAGCCGACCATCGTCTCCGAGTACTATGACGTCGGTAAAGGTTCCGCCGATATCAAAACCTACCCTCATAAAATTCGCCTATCCTTTATTGACGGCAGCGCTCCTCTTCTTCAATGGCTTGATGATCGATGACCCAAGGATTCAATCTCACCGCTAGTCCGCTGCCGCCATCGGTACTTTTCGTACTTGGCGCAGGTTGGTTGTCGCCGGCCAATCGATGTCGAGATTGTCGCCGGTGATCACCACCCCATACTGCTCGCGTGCCGCCGCGATGGAAAGCTTTTCATCTTTCACATCAGCTAAGACTCTCTCGGGTTCGCGCTCCCACGGATCCCCATGTCCACCGGACGCACTCACCACATGATAGATACGATCGCCACGCTTCACTTCCATGTGCATATGCGCCTTGCGTGGCAATTCGGTATTCTCGTCCCCTGGATTCAAGATATTCGTAGATAACGACCCCGGCTGCCCACCAGCCATCCCGTCCGATGCCCGTGACAGCCTGTTTGTTCTCACCATGATGTGTCCTGGTTGCAGGAATCGCCATTGCTTGTAGATCGACAACGAACCACGATACTTTCCGGCTCCTCCTGTATCCGGTACGTAACCAAACCCGTCTACGACGATCGGATACTCGCGCTCCAAGAGTTCAGCCGGAATTGTGCCGTAGGAACCAAACGACATCGGCGCAACCCCGTCGATACCATCTTTCTTCGGACGGCCACCCCAGCCACCAAAGAAAATGTCCATTACCGCAAACTGGGTTCCGTCAGATTTTTGTCCAGTGAAGTGAAGTACATCTCCACCTTCACCCGGAATCGGCACGCGATCCGGGAGTGCCTTAGCCAGCGCGCGGAACAGCACATCAAACACGCGGAAGAACAGTGGCGCCCGTCCACCCACTGCAGCAGGAAAGCGCGGATTGACGATCGTTCCCTCCGGAGCCACAACCGTGATTGGACGGACGAATCCGACATTGGTCAGGACATCTGTCCCGACAATGCTCTTGATGGTACCGAAGACAGTCGCTTTCGTCATACTCAGCGGTAGGTTGATCGCTCCTCGTGCTTGCGGAGCAGAACCCGTGAAATCGACCGTCAGCGTTTCCCCTTCCGCGCGCAACGCAACCTTCAGCGGCAGGGCGACCCCATCACTACCGAAACCATCGTCCTCGAAGATATCTTCGTAGAGATACTCGCCCGGTGGAATCGCTTTCAGTGCGGCTCGGGTTGCACGTTCGGAATATTCGATCAGGTAATCACAAGAAGATTGATACGTCTCCAGTCCATACTTATCCAACAACGTGCAAATTTCCCGCTCTCCACGCCAACAACCAGCAATCTTTGCTTCGACATCACCGAGCCACTCGTCGGACACACGGACATTGGCCAAGATCGTTTCCAGCAGTGCCTCATTGCGCTTGCCGCCGTCGTAGAACTTCAGCGTTGGTAATCGCAACCCCTCTTCATAGGTCTCTGTACATTGGCTGCTGAAACCGCCGGGAAAACGTCCCCCGATGTCAGTGTGGTGCGAGTAGGCTAAGGTGAAGGCGACCAATTGATCCTTCCAGAACGCCGGGGCAATGATCGCAACATCTGGCATGTGGGTAATGCCAGCGTAGGGATCGTTGGTAACAATCACATCTCCTGGTTTGAAATTCGTGCCGTACTTCTTGATGATGTACGGCATCATCTCGATGAAGAACGCAAGCTGAAACGGTGCGGCATATCCCTGACCGATCAGCCGCCCCTTCCCATCACACAGGGCAGTGGCAAAGTCTCCGGTCTTCATCATCGCCGACCGGCCGGTCTTCCACACTGCAATCGCCATCTCTTCAGTGATTGAGGCTAATTCGTTCTTGATAACTTCGACCAAGATAGGATCAAATGTTCGTTCCATGATTCATCTCGCGTAAGTATCCCCTCTCTCTTCAAGGGAGAGGGCTAGGATAAGGGTGACAGCAACTCGACTATTCTTTGATCATCGCGATAGCTTCGACTTCAATGAGTAACCCTTCGAACGCGAGCGCTTGAACACCTACAAGAGTACTCGCAGGCATGTTCTCGAAAGGAAAATACTGCCCGCGTACTTCCCGGATCGCTGCCAGGTCAGCTGGCTTAAAGTCGACAACATACGTGTTGAGCTTGACGACATCAGCCGTGGTCGCCCCAGTCGCAGCCAGTGCGTTTTTTAGGTTCTCATAGACCTGCATTGTTTGTGCGCGCAGATCCTCCTTGCCAACCAACTCACCTTTAACGTTGAACGCAACCTGTCCAGAGACGAACACCATCTTCCCACTAGTCGCAGTCACTGTGTGTGTATAGCCGCGGGGCGCAGCCATGGTCGGCGGATTGATGAATTTCTTTTCCATACCTTCCTCCGTCTACAACCGCACTTCGTAGTACGCATTCAATGCATTCTCAAAATCGTGGCGGTGAAACCGAGTAAAGCCGGCAGCCGCGGTCATTTGCCGCGCGACGGACTCATTGAATCCGAGAGTCCCAAGCCCTGCGCCACCGGGCTCAGAGAGCGCTGAGGACATACATCCCATCACCGAGAATGCATATAATAAGGTAGTCATGGGATTCTTCTCTAAGTTCTCCTCAAAGGTGGGTAAACTCTTAATATCAGCGATAAACCACGTCCCGTCGGGTCGTATCGCTTTGCGGATCGTTTGGATCATCTCCGCCGGACGCGTCATATCATGGATGCAATCAAATGTGGTGATGAAATCGAAACTCCCGTCAAGCGGCAAGCCATCATTTGCCGCGTTATGAAACGAGATATTCTTCACACCAGCAGCAGTCTTGTTCGCTTCCGCTCGCGACAGGGCATGTGTTGAGATGTCATAGCCATGAAACTGCGAGTGAGGAAACGCTTTCGCCATTTCAATCAAGGCAACTCCGGCCCCACAGCCAACATCCGCAGCTTTCGCTCCGCTGGCGAGTTTCTCGTTCACTCCATCCAGTTTCGGCAGTACCTGCGACACCAGCACCGAGCGATACCAGTTGCCAAATACGCGCTCGATTCCTACCGCACCTTCCGGACCGCGCGCATCATAGTTTAACCCCACGCCGGTTTTGAAGGATTCGGGAAGTCTCTCGACCACGGCCATGCGTTGCGGCAAGTCACTAAAAATCCCAATTGCTAATTTCGGACTGTCGGGATCGGCCAGGAACATGGCGATCTCGGGCGATAGCTCGAACCGTCCATCACCGTTGTAGTCGATTATTCCTGCCGCAGCTTGCCCGCGAATCCATTCACGTACCCAGCGTTCGTGCAAACTCGTCTTCTGCGCCAGTTGCTCAGTCGTCAGCGGTCCAGCGCCACTCATTGCTCGATACAATCCGAGTTTGTCTCCCAGATAGACCATCGCTGAGACGGCCATCCCTTTGAGATAGCCAAAAACTCGCTCACCACTCGCTTTGACTTTCGCTGGATCAATTGTTCGCGAATCCATAGATACAATGCCCCTTTGCCATTTCTGTCTCTATCTCTCGTCCCTGTCTTAGCGTTTACATCCCACTGATCAACTCAAGAATCGTCCCGTCCGGATCTTTGAAACACACCACACCGATCTTCCCACCCTTCGGACCGTCGATCTTTTTCAGCGGGGCGACAAAATCAACCTTCAGTATTTTGAGTTGTTCGTAGGTTTTGTCGATGTCATCGACGGTGAAAGCGATACGACAGATGCCAATGTTATTAAGGGTTGGATACGGTTGGCCTTGGGGCGGCGGGTCGATGAACTGCACGAGATCAAGCACTGGCGCGTTGGCATCATTTCCCAATCGCATAAATACGCCACGTAGTTTCTTTGCTTTTAGTCCAAGCGCATCCCCGACGCTAGGATCATCGAGTGTAAAATCCTCGACCTTGGTGAAGCCAAGCTCTTGATAAAAGCGGATCGACCGCTCCATGTCACGTACACACACGTTAACGTGGAAAAGTTTCTGCAGCATGTCAGGCCCTCCTTAGTTAGAACTATCATTAGGACGACGGCCTCCCGCTCCGTCATTCCGGGCGAGCGACGCGAGATCCGGAATCTATCCTGGGGCTCTTGGATTCCCGCCTGCGCGGGCATGACGGAAGGTACGAATCAGCCCCACGGCGTAGGGTGGGCAGTGCCCACCCTACTGACTACCGGCTACTAACTACTGACTACTTGTTATGCTTGACCGGAACGCAGCACTTGACCAGGCATCGCGCCGGTGTGCTTGCCACCGTCATATAGCACTGAACCGTTTACGACTGTGTACTGCACACCTTGCGCAGGCATTACGAGTCGTTTCCCACCACCAGGCAGATCGTTGACCATATCGCCACGTTTCTTCGATCCGATAGTCTTTAGATCAAAGATCGCAAAGTCCGCAGCCAGACCCTTTTTGACCGTGCCGCGCTGCGTGATTCCATAGAACGCCGCAGGCTCGGAGGTAAGCCGCTTCACTGCGTGTTCGAGTGTCATTACTTGTCGGTCACGGACCCAGGTTCCCACCATGTAGGTGCAGTAGCCCGCATCACACAGCATATCGACATGAGCACCACCGTCCGACAGCCCAACCATCACCCGCGAGTCAGTAATGAGTTCAGGAATACGGTCCTCATTAGCATTGAACAATTCATAGGTGTACAGCAGGTTGAGGTCGTCTTCGATAGCAAGATCCAAGAAAGTGTCGATCGCCTCTTTTCCGCGTTCCTTGGCAATTTGCGCTACGGACTTGCCCATTAGTGACTTCATCGCGGGATTCCCCACTTCATGAATAACGCAGCGCTCCCACTTGCCACCAAACACCTTGGGTGCTTCCATTTCCTTGCGGAACCCTTGGCGGAAAGATGCCTCACGATAGAAAGCTTTCTGTTCTTCCACTGGTCGCTGGAAGGCAGGTTTCCAACATGGAAGATTCGCGAAAATGAACGGGCTCTTAAGATCGATTTGAATGATCAACGGCCGGCAGGTCACTTGCGCAAGCGCCCCCTTCTTAATCAGGGGCTCGGTCGCACGTAAGGTCTGCTGGCAAGCGTCGGGCATATCGTCGCGGTTGAGGAGCGCTAACCACGTCACAGGTCGTGTGCTCTCCGTCAGCAGCATATCCAGCAGTGCGTATTCACTCTCATCCACAATCGACACTGAGTTAGAGAGTGCGAGTTCAATTGATCCCTTCCCGAGTTCTTTCAGCGCGTTGGCATACGCGATCAGTTCATCTCGGCTAGCATTGCGGCAGGCAAGCGGTCGGCCTTTGTAACCGATGTGCTGCGCCACGTTCGTTGTCGAAAAACCGAACGCACCTACGGCTACAGCTTCTTTAATCAACGCTTTAATCTGGGTGATTTCCTGCGGAGTCGCAGCCCGGTCCATTGACTCCTCGCCCATCACAAAATGTCGGAACGGTGTGAGCGGTGCCATAAAACCAAGATTAATGCCACAGCCACGTTTCTGCGCAGCATTCAAGTATTCAGGAAAGGTTTCCCATTCCCATTTGATGCCTTTCGTCAGCACGTCAAAGGGAATCGCTTCGACATTGACCAAGTCCCACGCAGCGATTTCGCGCGCCTCGGGTTTACATGGTGCGATACCGACGCCACAGTTTCCCATCACCAGGCTCGTCACACCGTGCCACGACGACGAGGTAATAAGGGGGTCCCAGCAGATCTGCGCATCATAATGCGTATGCGGATCGATAAACCCCGGTGCAACAATAAGGTCCGAGGCATCGATCGTTTTCTTCGCTCCTTCAGTAATTTTGCCGATCTCGGCAATCTTCCCATTGGCGACCGCGACGTCCGCCCGGTACTGCGGTGCGCCCGTGCCATCAACAACCGTCCCGTTCTTAATAAGTAGATCGTAAGACATTGCAGACCTCCTTTTGTTCATTGCGGAGTGTTGATTGCGGAGTGCGGATTAAGAGAAATGTTGAATTCTCATTCCGCAATCCCCAATCCGAAATCCGCAATTGTTAAATGACCCCTTCTTTCTCTAATTCCGCCTTTTCCCGTTTTGTTAACTTGAGCAATTCATCATACACATAGTCACTGTCTTCGCCATAGCACGGTGCGGCACGTTCAGTTGGCCCGCCTTGGTTGACTATACCATTGGTAAAATGGAACGGGACATCTTTAATCGGCCATTCACCAATCTCCGAGTGACGAAGAGGAATCAACCATTTCAAATGCTGGAGCTGTGGATCACGTTCGATGCGATCTTGTGCAGTCTGACACACACCAGCCGGGACTCCAGCTTTCTGGAGTCGCTCTTGTAGAGCAAACGGCTCCTGGTCTTTCGTCCACTCGTCTACCAATTGGTCAAGTTCGTCTTGATGCAGCAACCGCGCTGTGAGAGAACAAAATCGTTCCTGTTGACTCCACGCTGGCGTTCCCATCACTTGCACTAAAGCCGTCCACTCAGTTTCATTGGTGACCGCAATCGCTATCCAGCGATCATCACCAACGCAGCGATACGCGCCATGCGGCGCGGCAGCTTTGTACGGAGAGCGATTGCCAGTCCGCTGCCCAGATCGCCCATTGATCAATGAATCGAGTACTGCGACCCCGGTCATATAGATCCCTGGCTCAACCTGCGAGCAATCAATGTACTGTCCTTTGCCTGTGCGTTTCTTATAATAGAGGGCACACAGCATCGTGATCGCGCAGTAGTATGCACCGCTCCAGTCCATGTATGAGAATCCCCAACCGGCGGGAGGATGCGGCGCTGGCAATCCAGACTGTTCAGTGAGTCCGCTCACAGCCTGTGCAATCGGCCCGTAGGACGCAAATTTGACGTACGGTCCTTTGTATCCCCAGCCGGGTTGTTGGATATAGATAATATCGTTCTTAATCGCTGTGAGTTCTTCGTAACCCAATCCCCACTTGCGCATGGTCTCAGCGGTGAAGGCTTCAACAACCACATCACTAATTCCCACTAATCGTTTGAACAGCTCGCGACCTTTGGGATGCCCCATGTTCAGACTTATGCCACGTTTCCCCGCATTGATATCGTTAAAGTAGCCCGCACGATTGACGCTTTTCACGCTGTCTTTACTAAGTCCGCTCATCTCCATAGCGCCAGCTTTTTCTACCTGCTCACCTCTGAGAGGCGCAAACGGCGGCATATAGCGCAGAAAGTCGAGGCGGTCTTTCCACTCGATGCGAATGATTTCCGCACCGAGACTCGCGAGTAAGCGTGGCCCTCCCGCTCCAGCCAACAGCCACGTCAAATCGGCAACCCGTACACCTTCTAGTGGTCGATGTCCCATTTCTGATCCCTTTATCCTCATATACCACTTCGCCGTTTTCCCATTTCGCCTTTTCGCCCTTAGATGATCCCTCGCCCTTTCAGCGCTGCTAGTTCATTTTGGCTCATCGCAAGTTGGCCACGGAAGACATCTTCATTGTGTTCTCCGATGAGCGGCGCTCGCGGCCCAGTCCGCCATGACACTTCATGCGGGAGCATCGGTGCGCCGATATAGGAAAAGCGCTCGCCCAGTTCCGGGTGTTCAACCTCAGTAAAGGTTGCCCGCATCTGCCATTGCTCATCCTGCAGATTCTCTTCCGGCTTACGAATCGGCGCCCAAGGAATGCCCAGAGTCTGTCCTTCTCGCCAGATTTCTTCCATACCAAATGCGGCCACACAGCCAGCCTGGACATCAGCAAAATGCTTGGCAAACGCTAGACCTTTGCGGTTATTGGGATCGTTATACTTCTCGTCGTTGAGATCTCCGGCTTTTCCTTTCCCGTCGAGAAAACTCACGAGCGTTTCGTACCCCCCAGGAAATGGATTGGGTAGGAGAATTGAGTATCGTTCGTCTTTCGTCGGGAACTGTACTTCTGGACCAATCACTGGCTGGGCATGTCG
This sequence comes from Deltaproteobacteria bacterium, assembly GCA_043772795.1. Classification (GTDB taxonomy): domain Bacteria; phylum Desulfobacterota; class Binatia; order Bin18; family Bin18; genus VGTJ01. The sequence continues at coordinate 2,316 of JAYVFX010000488.1, read as the reverse complement.
TCCCGTTTGTCGATAACAAGCTGTTTGGTTATAAATCCAGTAAGGAATATCAATCTCCGTACACACACTCACTGCCTGATGAATCGGCACATCAATCATCTCGCCTTCGTTTGTCGATTCACGACCAATGAGCGCTCCCACTGTCGCAATAAATGCCTGGTTGCCCGCAATGTGATACGCATGCCACATTTGCGGCGCGATCGGTGGCGTATCGTACGTCCCATCTTCTTTGGGACTGTAGCCGCAACACATCATCTGCCCGCCAAGTGCGAGGTGAACTAAGTCCGTCGCTTTGTAGTCACGCCATGGACCGCTACGCCCAAACGGGGTCAACACGACATAGATGAGACGTGGATTAAGCTGCTGTAGCTCGTCCCAGTCCAAGCCAAGTTTCTTAAGGGTATCGAGAGGAAGGGTATCGAGCAGGACGTCGACTTGCGAGATGAGCTTCTTGAGGAGCGCGGTCCCCTCAGGAGAGTAAATATCGAGGGTAACGCCGCGTTTGCCGAAATTGTAATGCCAAAAATATAGACTACGATCTAGGTGGGGCTCCCCATGATAGAAAGGACCAAGAGAGCGTGTAGGATTGCCATCTGGCGGCTCTATTTTTAAAACATCAGCGCCTGCACCCGCCAGTAATTTCCCGCAAAACTCACCTTTCTCATCGGCAAGTTCAAGAACTTTTACGTCAAAGAGAAATCCTTTCATAGGCTCCTCTCTTTCCCTTTCGCAGCTCTCATTAAGAGTACATTTTTTACATGAGCGAGGTTCCTGCTGACTCTCCACCAGTAACGCTTGAAGGTACTGTCTGTCCGAACCCGATTCGGAGATCGCACTTAACACTAACGGAGGAGCGAATGCATAGCCATACAGCCCATCCACCCGACTCCCCCGTAGGTTGTCTTGTCGTTAGTGCAGTTGGCGATCTAGGACAGTACGGTACCGCGTCACAATATGACGCCGGGTCACATAGTGCGTTCCCGAAATCACCCTACGCCGCGTGACATAGCTGCGCCGCATCACCACATGACGTCGCACTACGGGTCGTCGGTGCGTGACCACTCGCCGCTGCGTCACATAACTCCGCCGCGTCACCACATGGCGCCGAGATACCACTCTACGTCGAACCACCGGACGTCGACTCACAACCGTCCGTCGATGAGTTACGAACGTCCGGTATGGTACCGACTGTCTTCGTATGACCACGTGTCGTCGTACTACGGGCCGCCGCTTCACCACCACCCGCCGCTGCGTCACATAACTCCGCCGCGTTACAACATGGCGATGCACCACCGGCCGCCGATTCACCACCACCCGCCGCTGCGTCACATAACTCCGCCGCGTTACAACATGGCGATGCACAATAGGCACTCGAGTAACCACGACACGACTGGTTCGCACAGGATGCCTGGTAACCACGAGTTGACGCTGGGCAATTCTCCGCCGAACCGTCACATACCTTCGTGTGTGCACGACCCGGCGATACTGTACGACACGGCGGTACTGCACGCGTCGCTGCAGACGGACGGAGCGCTGCACACCAACGGTGCGGCTTCCTAAATAAGAGCGGTGAACAATTCGTCCTCGTCCATAGCTGCGGCCTTCTCCTCTCGAGCGAGACCGGCGCTCAACTCTTTCCTGAGCAAAGGCGGTATCGACTGCCTCTAACATTGGCGCCATAAGGGTGGCCAAAACAATCACACCCCCAATAATTCTTTGCATCCACGGATGACGAAAGATCCTTCTCTCTTTGTGTTTCGACACTCCAACTATTCCTTCCATACGCCTCCCTTCCTTGAGTCGTGTCACAAGTCGTCCTATTTTTTTCACAGGTAAATTTCAGTGTTACCTCTAGCTCATCCTATTCCATCCTGTGAGGTGGTCCTCGGTTCTTGTCCTCGGCGGTTCTCCGGAGTCTTGCCATTACAGAGGCGAGACATACTTTAGTAGTGCCTATAAAAGCAAGGGGGCAGAAGGGATTAAGACCTGATACTTAACGGTAGGTAATCTAGATTTCCCCTATTTAGAACGAGGTAAAACTGCTATTTCGCAAATTCACCCCAAGGGAAGAAGGCCAACGCGCGCCCCCCCCTCCTTCTCCCTGGGGGTCCCCGAGCCGCTTACGCAGCCACTCTTGCACTGCGCAGCAGCTTACCTGGCAGCATCACACAATGCGCGTCCACCATATGGCGCCCGACCTGACACGTGAGGTGCCTCGGCTTACTGGGCTGTGGAATCGGACATCATTGGCTACCAGAAAACATGTTTCCATACTTCTCTATCTCGGGCCTCACCGCTCGCTTGTTGTGCGTTAAC
>JAYVFX010000487.1:0-2709 GCA_043772795.1 Deltaproteobacteria bacterium | reverse complement strand
CCAGTCATCGCGCACCCAAGTGGCAGCGAGTGGTTCGAGACCTTTCTGCGTGGGTTGGGCTGGTGGCGGACGTTCAAGCGAAACTAAGAATGTTGTGAGTTGTGACACATGATTGGAGGTGACGTGTGAAAATACTAGTGGGAATTTTTCATTCGGCGATGGCGGCGAACGGAGCGAGCAAGGCACTCCACGCGACAGGAATCACCGCCGGCCACCTGATGCTGCTGACTCCAGAAACTGGCAGCATAGGGTTGCATTCCGTTTCGCCAGAGCATCCAGCCGGAGCCTGTGACGTGAAAGCTGGGCACGTGTTAGGGGCGGCCACGGGCTTTGCTGGTGGCCTACTCAGTAGTGCTGTCGTCATGCTCGTGGTCCCTGGGGTTGGGCCTCTTCTTGCCGTAGGAACGCTCGTGGCAAGCGCACTTATTGGTGTGACGGTGGGCGCAACCGTGGGCGGGGTCGTGCAAGACACCTTCTCAATGACGCTCGCGCCGGACGATGTGTTTGTCTAGAAGAGGCCCTCCGACAGGGGTGTTCACTGCTCCTCGTCAAGCCAGTCGACGACAAGCAACGAGAGACGGTCCATGCGCTCTTCACGCAGCTCAGGACAGAAGATGTCCATGATCTACGTGAACACTGGTGGCAACGCCAGCGGCAGCAAGAAGCCGCGACCTACCACGGTACGGACACAGAGTTTGCGGCACACGAAGTATCGTATCGGCACGGATTCGAAGCGGCACTGGATGTGCGGGCCCGCGGCAAGACGTATGCGGAAGCTGCGCACGCCTTGTCCGTGCGTGACGGTGCAATATATCATGATGCTGTCTTTCGTCAGGGCTTCGAACAAGGCCAAGTCTATTATCACGCCATGCTCGAACAGGATCTGGTACGCATCCACACTCCGTTGCCGCCATCCACCAGCCAAAAGGGTACGCTGGTGGAGTTGCGGAGGAAAGGAGCTGCACCGGCGAATCACTTAGCGCTGTCCGCTCACACCTGCGGAACAGGGTTGTCGCTGACATACGTGTCAGTACCGGTAGCCGAACCGCAGGTGTGGGTTGGGGCTGTACAGGACGGGTCATCACGCTCATGAGAAATGCGGTTGCCTGACCGATGGCAGCACACGGCGTTGGCGCACTGACTGCGACACTGATCGTGGTTGACGGTATGACCGTCATCGTCAGCCGGCACTGTACTTGAGCTTCGCGCCCACGTTGCGTCGCGATGGCGATATCCAGTTTTGTCTGCGCCACGAGCGGCGCGAACCCGCCCGCCGCTTCCTGCAGGCAGTGGGAGATATGTAGACACAACGCCTCTGTTAGTGCGACTCCCTGACTATGAATAGCGACGTTCATAAATACACCTCCGAACCGAGCACGAGGATGCGCTATTGATGAGGATAAGGCACTCGTGGGCAAAAAACATTTGCTACATCGCACGCGCGAACGTCGCGATACGGGGGTGGACCAACTCCGCATAATCCGCGTAGCGCATGCGCAGGGTTTCGCGGTGGGAGCCCGTGTTGAAGAGAATTTCGTCGTCCCTCGTCAGGCTGGTATCGACCAGCGTGTCGAGGTGAAATAGGTTGCCGAACGGCGGCTCTGCCCCTGTCTCGCAGTCGGGAAAGAGACCACGAAACTCGCGCTCTTCTTCGAGTATGGTGCTGGTATGCAACACGCTGTCGAGTGCCCCGAAGTCGACGCGGTGCGTCGCGGGCAGCACTAACATCATCGGGGTGTCCTCGGCCGTCTTCACCATGACGACCTTCGCCATCTCCCGCTCAGGGATATGCTGCAGCCGTGCGACGTCCTGTGCCGTGTAAGCCAGCGGATGGGCCATCACCTGGTAGCCGACATGATGGGCGTCGAGATATTCCTGCAACTTCATCAGCATTGGCATGGTAACTCCTGTCGAGACCGTGAGTCATTACACGTCATCAGTCGAAGTAGGCGCGCGAAGAGATGTCGAAAATGTGCTGCAAGATGTACGCCACACTAATGGTGTCCTAGCGGTCAACGTTGAGAATTCTCCCCGCGGTTTCACGTCAGCCTACGTGCGGTTTCCACACCACGTGTTGTGCAGGTGGCAGCCTTTTTGCTCTACAATGCGGTTACCTGCACAAGGCACGAAACCAGGAGGGACAGTATGATCACGCTTCATCTCGATGAGCACGAACACCAGGCGGTGATCGAATTGCTCGAACGGGAGCTTCCCAGTCTCCATCACGAGATTCACCATACGGATGATCGCGACTATCGGGAGTTTCTCAAAGCACGGGAACGTCTGTTGGAAAAACTATTGGCCACGGTGAGGGCACAAACAACGGCTACCGCAAGCGGTACCCGCGAGGCTGAGAAACACGCGTCTTCTCTATAGCGTGTCCGCGAGACCGACGCATTGTGTGGACGAGAACCCATGGTGACGCTGCGTCAGATCGTATTGCCACGCACGCGGGCAACCAAGAGAGGAGGGTGCTAATGATCACCGGCACGAGGCGACCGATCCGGAGCCCACCGGCAGTAGGAGCGAGGGTATTACGCAGAGAACACGTGGAGCAACACCATGCTCCGCCGTGCGCCGTTATTGCTCACTGCACACAACAACAAGGAGGCTGTCATGCCGACGTACATTTTGCTCAGTACCTTGACCCCAGAGGGGCGTCAGACGCTCCATAAGAATCCAGACCGGTTGGACGAGGTGAACCGCGAG
>JAYVFX010000486.1:0-3443 GCA_043772795.1 Deltaproteobacteria bacterium | reverse complement strand
CTTTCGACTTCGCGCGCACCTTCTTCGGTGTCCAATAAGTCCAACGGCACGAGACCGCCGAGCGCAAGGTTGGCACGTTCCAACCAACGGCTGGTGACGTGCGGGTCTTCAAAGACGGCATCGCCCAGCGCGACGACACGCGCAAAACGGGCGATCTTCTGGGATTCCTCGGCAGAGAGTTTCTTTTGCTTTTTCCGTCGCTCCATCGTGCGCGCCGATAAGTTGACGGCCGCAAAAATCCGCTGTGGGGCAAAGCCCGTGTGCCGCGCCAACGCCGTAACGGTCGTGTAGTTCAACCCAGCCCGTAGTGCCAACGCCCATTCCAAGTTATTCGCGGGCGGCGGGCTTTTGCTGACCTTGCCTAAGAGTTGAAGGATTTGTGCGGTTTCGAGCATGTTTTACGCCTCCTCAATTGCGTATAGTATGGCCGCCATTTGGCGAACTTGTCAATTGGAATCAAACGTAGAAATAGGAAATAGAAAAAGATAGGGGACGTTGTAGGAACAAATTAGAAGTTTCCGGAAAGCCTCTCAGCACGTTCCACCTCTACCAAAGGATAGAAATTCGTCGCTCTTGTGCCATTTTCGTCGTTGCCAAAGTTGCTTCAACTGAATCTGCTCTTTAAGGTACAGCCTTGAGGAGGTATCCATAACTATGTCAAATGTCACGAACTTCACCGCCGAGGAACTTAATCAGATTCGCGAGATCATTCCCTTAACTGGCTTCGCTGTGGCGGTTGCTGGCAACAGCGGCATCATCGGCACCTTCAAAGAAGCGGCCGCAACAGCGAGAGGGCTAGGCGAAGCAGCAGCCAAGTATCCGCAGAACGAGTTGATTCAATCGTTACTGAAAGACTTTGGCCAAAATCGTCCCACTATGCCCAAGTACAATCCGCTAGAAGCAAACATCCAGCAGAAGATTAAGACTGACGCTCTAGAAAAAATTCGTCAGGTTATTGCCGTACTCTCACAAAAAGCTACACCACAGGAAGTGAGCGAGTTCAAACAGTGGATCATGGCGGTCAGCGAGAGTGTTGCCAACGCGGCAAAAGAAGGTGGCTTTCTGGGCATCGGTGGAGAACGCGTGAGCGCGGCAGAAAAGGCAGTGCTTGCAGACTTACAAGGGGTGTTGAGCGCTTAAAGATAAAAATTTGCATGAGTTTCCGACTTCATGAGATGACACTGCGGAGTTGTCATTGCGAGCCCTTCGACAGGCTCAGGACAGACTTCGACATGCTCAGGATAAACTCCGCGAAGCAATCTTTGTTTGAAAAAGGGATTGCTTCGTCGCTCTGTTCCTGCTCAGAAACAAAATGCGCCGCCCGCTACCCCCACTGGATTCCCGCTCCCGGTAGAACCTGGGACAGGCTGCGCGGGAATGACGGAGCATCTTGTTTCTGCTTCCACGCTGAGCGTCGCGCGCTATGGGCGGCTCGCAATGACTCCTTCCTCGCTCACTTAAACGATGACTACGCACTATCGTAGACGCTGCACCAACTGCATAAAAGATGATGTTCAGTTCAGCGTGTAGACGGCCAAACACTTCTCTCCTGCGCTCTCGATGTCGTCCTCGTCCACCCACCCAATCGTACCATTGAGCTTGAATGCGCCCACGACCTGGACTCGCACCCGCTTCCCCAAATCCGAAGAAGAGAGTCGCTGCAGGTAGATGTCATCACCGGACTTCGTTAGCCGGGGGACGGTGCCAAATGCGGCCTCTCCATTTGATCTCACATAGAGTGTGGTTCCCCGCGCATCGACCTGAACCTTCGCCCAGCCGCACTGCTGAACGAACTTCGCGCTCGCCGGCTGCTGCTGGGTGATGCAATTCATCCCGCCGCCGCCCCGATTGACGTTCTCTGAGTACACCGGCACGATCTCGCGTCCGGGGAATACCCTTTCCAGGACGACGCGCGCCTCGTCGTCTCTGATCTTGGTTTCGAGAGAACGCCCGGGCTTCCAGAACTTCGAGACGAGGACCAGGTCGTTGGTGGGCACGTAGTTCACGTAGCTCGCAGCCCAGACTCCCAGCATGACCTCCGGCAGCGTCGAGCCGTCTTCCCAGCGATCGTAGGCCGCGTAGTAATCGTATGTCCCGTCGCCTGGCTTGAGCACCTCGAGGGTCAGAACAGGAGTCGGGATGCGGACGACGTGGATCGGCTCACCGGACTCCGTGGTCTCTTTGGAGATGATGTCGTAGACCCGCTCGAGCCGCTCGTGATTGCGCTCCTGAAGCCAGTGGAGCAACTGCTCGACCCGGAGTATTCGCAGGAGTCGTCGATCCCGTCTCCTGCGCCAGTACGACCTTGTCGGGAGCGACGAAGCGGAGGAAATCATCGGCATGTCCGTTGGTGGTAAACAGCGTGTAGACACCCGCATGAGAGATGGCGATGCCGTCCAGGTTCGGTACGTGGATGTGCTTCGCCTGTGGCCCCCGGAACGTTCCTTGATCCTCGACGATGCCGGTGGGAACCCAGATGACCTTCTTTGCGCCCAGCATCCGGCGATACTCGTTTTCGACCAGGGTCTTGCACGCAGGCCAGTCCGGGTTCGGCGCGTAAGTGTTCGGCTGGTCGTAATCTGTCACCGGGGCCTGTCCACCGCAGAAACGGTTCGGCCCCAGGTTGCGCTGTATCACGACCGATTCGACGGCGATCATCGTCCCGTGGCCGTTGTGCGTCACGCTTCCGCCTTCGTGAATCATGCGCACGGCGGTAAAAGGCCCCTCCCGCGCATCAAGCGTGGGGACTCTGATGATGGGCGCGACGGTACGGTCGAAGAGCTCTTCGAAGCTGCTGTTGGGGCTGTCGATCTCTTCGTTCCCCCAATAGTTGAAGTTCCAGTCGTTGATCCGTAGCTTGCCAGACGAACTCCGTGTGAATTGGGGTCCCATGTCCCGCGCCCAGATGTCGTGGTGCTCAATCTGAAAGAAATGGACGTGGTCGAGTGGTACACCATTAGCGGTCAGCAGGTTCCGGGCATCGGCCTCGTCGGCAGCGTCTTGCACCGCGAGGTTCACGTGGACGTGCCCGCTCATGGCGTGAATCATGTCACTGATTGGCTCGGTCGAGGGGAAGCCTGCCTTGTTCTCGTACGTCGGCCACAACATCCACATGGCCTGATGACTCTCGTACTCCCCAGGGAACAGCCACCTGCCAGCGCTCCTCTCACCACTCTTGTCCTCTGAGTCCGCCAGTGCACTTGCACCGCAGATCAATACACCAACCATGAAAGAAGCCAAGAATTTCATTGTTTTCATCTTCTGTTCCTCCTTGCGGATGAGTGTGGGTGCTCCGTGCACGAACGATTAAGGACCAGGTGTTGTTGGGCTCATGGAGCCCAACCTGCTAGCTTTTCGTCCCGTAGGGACGGTTGATGGTAGGCAGGTCGTTTACGGCCTGCATCCGATCGCGCAGCATTCATCGCGTCGCGGCGCGACGCGAT
>JAYVFX010000485.1:0-3455 GCA_043772795.1 Deltaproteobacteria bacterium | reverse complement strand
TTCGAGATCGTAGCGCAATTGCTGATGCAGCCGCTCGATCTTCTCGCGTTCAGCACTCATGTTTGCCCTCTGTCCACACCGGGCGTGCGGTCGCAATGATGTCACCAAGTCGCGCCGGACCGGTATAGCGAGAGTCCCAGCTGTTGGGAATATTCGTTGCCAACAAGAACACTTCGCTCGGCTGAATGGCATAGATTCCACGCGCGATGGCCGGTATTTTTCGCCCCTGAGAATCAAATTGTTGCGTCGCTGAACACGGAATTTTGCTGCCGTTGACCGCCACAAAATCGTCTGTCACCTCGACCGTATCGCCGGCGACGGCCACCACTTGTTTGAGAATTGGAGGTGTCCCAGTGGGACAATATCCCTTGCCCAACCACCCGCGTTGCGTGCCAAATGCAGCCAACTCTGGTGGTAAACATTCGGCGACCAGCGTGCCCGGGTGAATGCGTTCGTGGGTCTCTTGATACACGCCGCGTGGCAAGGAATCAGAGAGATTGAGTCGCAATCCGAGCCACGACACCGCCCCGATTCCTGTCAGTAGCACACCCACAAAACAGCCAAGGGTGAGGGTACATTTAGTCACCCAGCTCATACCCCTCTCCGTCTGAGTACGGTCCAGGAAACACCAGATTCTGTGTCACCTGCACCAAAAATATGTCGCCAGGTTTGGCCGTAATCATGGGCGGACGATTGTAGCCGCGCTCAAAGACACGCCGCCCTTGCCGTCCCAACTCCCGTCCACCTTCGCGTCGCAATGCGTCATCGAGTCCGTAGTCATAGCCACCACCAAGCCCACCACGAATGGCCAGTGACGATCCCGCTCCGGTCACCGTGAGCAACAACGAACGGCCCGCCGCTGACCAGAGATGATTGTTCACAGCGCCAGGAATGCCCGCCTGTCCGGTGCGATCCGCGCCAGGCATCGCGGCGAGCGACATCCAGTCGCCATTGGGAAAATTCAGCTGATCCCAGGCACTGGGGATGCGCTCTTGGCCGTACAGTACCCGCGTGTCGTAGGCACCCACCAGCTGTGATCCTTTGGGAATGAGCGTGTATTTGCCGGTCGCTGAATCTTTGATGTCCTGCACCACCGTCGCCGTGATTTGTCCTGGCGTGTCGGTGGTAATCGGGTCGTCTAACCGCGCCGGAATCTTCCATCTACGTCGGATAACATAAGGTGATACCGCTTTGTGGACGACGCCGCTGTGTCCGCTGCCTTGCTCATAAAACTCCCGTGTCCAGGTCCGTCCACGCGCATCGGCATACGTCTGCCGGTCGCCGTTCTCCGTGCTCCCACGGACCGGTGGGACTTCGAGCACTTGCCGATGGGGCACTGATTCGCGTGGCACGTCAGTGTCGTGTACCTCGGTCTGCGCCGACGGCTGGTGCGGATGCAGACGCCGTCCGTCGCTGCCCACGCCCATCGCCGTGGGCCGGGAGTAGTGGGCCAGGAGACGATTTTTCTGCGCATCTTCTGCGCTTCACTCTCCTCCTGTGGTCGTGACGCTGGCCGTGTGTCTGGCTCGGATTGTTGCGGCGGCGGTTTCTGTGCGTGGGGTTTTTGCTGCTCGGGTTCAGGCGGTGGCTGCACCGGTCGTTGGAGACCATTCGTCAATCGTACCGCTGCTTCCGCGACGGGGCGACGCGGGACAGGCATGAAAAACCGCGCATAGATTAGCCAGCTTATCATCAGCAGCGCCACCACGCCCATCGCATAAAAGCCGCGCCGGGAGGGTTGTTGTCCCCACTCATCGTGTTTCGTATCGCCGAAGTTGAGATTCATTGTCCCCTCCTCGTAATGCGGACGATCCCACCCTCGCCGATGAGCCGGGCCTCAGCAAACGCCTGATCCACCACCATCACCGGCCCCGCCCCGTTGCGTCCTGGAATGGTGCGATAGTTCACCCGCGTCTCGATGCCGTCACTGATCACACTCAGCGTCGGCTGCTCTGTGCCCGTCGCGGCAGGCAGTTCGATCAACGTATGCTGGTGGTCGCCTTCGACCCGTACGGGACGCCACACCACCGCATCGCCACCAACGTCGTACGTACGGATGTGCTCGAACGAGAGCGTGGGGTAGCGCGTCTCTAACAGTTTCTGCTTCCGCTGTTCTTCAGCTTCACGCTGTCCGTTGCGTCGTCGCTCCTCTGCTGCCGGATCGTAAAATGTGATCTGCCGAGTTGCCTGCTTTCCGCGTGGCCCGCCGGGGAGCAGGAGAAACCGATAGATGTTGGCGTTGGTGATAAACGCGGCTTCGGTGGGCGGCGCATACGGCGCACGCCGGATCGCAAGGAGCGGCACAGGCTCGTCGAGCCCTGTCTCCGTATCGTCAATCATCCATTCGACGGTGTTTCCTGCCACCACACGCTGCAGCGTCTCTCCAGGCAAGAGTCGCACGGTCAGCACGCCCCACTCCGGACAAACGAGGGTGTATTCTCGCTCGGGCTGAAACGCGTAGGTGACCGTCGTGCGCGTGATGATGTCAGCGAATTTCTTTGCCTTCGCAGACTTCGTGCGTGCCCGCATCAGCTTCGGGTCTGGCGGCACGGTGTCCTGTGCCACCGCCGCAGGGGCAACAAGTGGTATCACTGGTGGTGATGTCGTGACCTGCGCTACTGGTGGGAGCGCCGCCGATCGTCTTCCAGCACAGCCTGTGAGAGACATCAGCACTGGTCCTCCGCCGAGCAGCGCCAGCGTGAGTACCCACCACGGGAGCATTGTCGTGTTGCGCATGCCCTCTTCCCTCTTATTGCGACAGTTGCTCGATGCCCCAGTCCACGATCTTGAACCCGAACGGATTCTCCGCCGTCGCCCACTCTGGTTTGTCCGCGAGTTGAAAGCGTCCGGTGAAGAGCTCCGTTCTGAGCGGATTCCCAGCGACATTGGTCACCTGTTCATGCCATTCCGCCTGCCAGACCGTGCTGGTGAGCGGAATCGGCTGTCCCTTCAGCTTGACCTCCACCCGCTCAGTTTTGATCCGCGCAAACGGGTCTTCGTGCGCAATCGCGGTCTCGAATTTCCCGCCAGCCTCACCAGCCGTGTGCTGCTGCGCGGTATTCAACCCGATGGCAAGAAATTGCTTGTCCATCGTGCGGGTGCGAAAATCGCTGACCCAGTCCGCCACGTAGCGCCGGGTCATCAGCTGCTTGAGCGGATCATCTACGCCGATGTTCTCTACGCGCCGCACCAGGGTGGAGACAGGCCGCCCGTGCTCGTCCACAGCGGCGAGGTGGTGGCCTTCTTTCACCTGTCGCATCTGGTACACGTTGCCGTACGCCGACCCGATCAGGAGCAGAAACAAGCCAACGGCGACGAGGCCACGATCGCGGATGGTACGCTGCACTTCGGCTTCGTGCGTATCGTGCCCGTGCATCTGCGCCAATGTCGTTAACCGTCCTAAGGTTGCAATAACGCAGGGGAAACGGTAAGAAGCGGCGTATGGCAAAACAAGG
>JAYVFX010000484.1:0-3479 GCA_043772795.1 Deltaproteobacteria bacterium | reverse complement strand
CTGCGCTTAACAAAGATTCAGACCCTTTTTCACTCTCTTTCTGAGCCTACGGAAGAAGATACCGAGACAGTGAGTGAGGAGGTTTCTGCACCGCCGCAGTAAGCGGCACACGAATAGAGTGTTGTGCGACAACGGATTATCATTAATGTAACACCACAAGAGGCAAGGGTTGCTTTACTCGAAAATGACACCCTTGCAGAGATTCACATCGAACGTGCAGAACAGCGCAGCATCGCTGGTAATATTTATAAAGGGAAAGTTGCTCGTGTCCTCCCAGGCATGCAGGCTGCGTTTGTCGACATTGGCTTGGAGAAAGCCGGATTTATTCATGCCTCGGACTTGTTTGGTGGGCCTTTGCCCACCGGGCTCTTCGACGACGATGAACACGACGATCTGACCGCAGACGATGTTCCGGAAGAAGAAACTGGGAGTGAAGAACACCCGGCGGACGACACTCAGCGTCGTCGGTCTGGGCCACGACGACGAGAACGACCGACCTCCTACGCTCCGCTCGAAGAACGTATCAAGAAGAATCAAGAGATTATCGTTCAGATTGCCAAAGAGTCGATCGGCACCAAAGGCCCGCGCCTGACGTCGCACGTCTCGCTTCCTGGACGACATCTGGTCTACATGCCGACGGTGCGCCACATTGGCGTCTCCCGGCGCATCGACGATCCGAAAGAGCGTAAGCGACTCCGTGAAATCATCCAGGAATTACAACCACCGGACGGTGGGTTCATCATCCGCACAGCATGTGAGGGACTGACGAAAAAAGAGATCCAGGATGACATGAAGTTTCTGCTCAAACTGTGGGGCGGCATCGCAAAGCGGCAAGACGGACTGAGTGCCCCGGTTCTGCTGCACGACGACATGGACATCAGTATGCGGGTCATCCGCGATTTATTCAGCACCGAGGTCCAAGAAGTGGTCGTCGATAGCGCAGAAGACTGTGAGCGGATAAAAGAATTTATCTCTACGTTTCAACCCCGTGCCGCGGGTCGGGTCAAGCTGCACACGCGACCGGAACCGATCTTTGATCATTACAACATCGAAACACAGATTGCCAAAGCGTTAGAGCGCCGCGTCTATCTCAAGTCTGGCGGACATATCGTTATCGATCATACGGAAGCGCTCACCGCGATCGACGTAAACACCGGACGGTTTGTCGGCAAGAAAGACCAAGAAGAGACCATGCTGCAGACCAACCTGGAAGCAGCCAAGGTGGTAGTCGAACAGTTACGACTGCGGAATATCGGTGGAATGATTATCATCGACTTCATCGATATGGAACGTGCGGTGAATCGCAACAAAGTCACCGACGTCTTACGCGAGGCGTTGAAGAAAGACAAAACCCGCAGTAGCATGCGCAAGATCAACGAACTCGGGTTAGTGCAGATGACACGGAAGCGCACGCGCGAGAGCTTACAGCGACAGCTGTGTGGCCCCTGCCCATATTGTAGCGGGAAAGGCACCATCCGCACGGTCTCAACGGTGGCGTCGGAAATTCTCCGCCAGATCCGTAAGCAAGCGGTTCTTCATGAAGCCGCCCGTACTGTGGTGATCAAAGCCCATCCGGAAGTGATTACGTTTTTGTATGATGAGGAAGGTGAACGCCTCGACGATCTCGAACGCGTGCTCAAGAAGCGCCTGATCTTTCGTGCTACTCCAAGCGTGCATCACGAAGAGTATGAGGTCAATGCAACCGCAGTCAGTCAGAATGTTGCGTAAGACCTGGTGCGTGGAGATCGATACCTGTCATTCAGCGCGAATGACGTCTCCCGGCGACTAATATTAGACTACTCGAGAACGGTCGTAGCACCCAAGACCGGCTCAGCTCAACAAGGTCGCACTGTGCCAGGTCTGTCATCACATCGTCAATAGTAACAGTAAACCGTACGTCCCCAGGGTTGCGCCCGGTCAACCTGGTCTTGAGCATCAACAAACCGCTGGTACATCCGTACTGCAACACCAGCGGGCCTTTCGCTACCCGACTTAGCTCTTGCAGAGTCTTCAAGCGACCCGTGGTGTCCTGGTGCATGAGCAGCCCAATGCACATCACCGCGTCAAACGAATGACTCGGGAATGGCAAACAGTGAATATCCCCTTGCAAAAAGGGGACTCGGGCTTGATCCCCATTCAGCTTGTTCTTAGCTACAATCATCATGGGTAAGGCAATGTCACTGGCCACGACTTTGTGTCCAGCTCGCACCAGTAGTGAGGTGATGCGACCGGTCCCAACTGGCACGTCTAGCACGCGACTCCCTTTCGCAAATCCCGCGCACGCTTTCTGAAGAGCGCGCTCTTCAAGATATTTGTAGAGATTCCCCAGGACGCCACTGAAACGCACACGCTCATACTCCTCCGCGTGGCGGACTTCTTGCCAAAACTCTTTGGGATTTTTCACCGGCATAACTGACGACGCTCCATCACATCAACAACACGGGAACAACCTGGCGGTATGGTAGGGAAAAATATGACCAAGGGCAAGAAAGAAGCGCCAAATCCATACTTACATAATCACATGCTGTTCCCATGTAGATAGACGAGGTTCATTGTGAGCTGATTCCCCTTTCCTTTCCATATGGTGACCGGGGATGAGCCTCCATTGTAAAGGTAGGTTTTTACTGCGTAAAAGGACGAGGCGTCATTCCCGCGAAAGCGGGAATCCAGGAAAAGGGCCAACTGACGTGGAGAAACCATCTGGATGCCCGCCTGCGCGGGCATGACGGGCTAGCATATCTGGGCGGATGGTAGACCCGCTGTGAGGGATAAGCTTCACGTCCAACGAACCACACTCGTGAGGCAACTTTCTTCCTTCTCTCGTTTGGGATACAGACAGAGCGTGGTCCTGTCCTCTATTCAGGATCGCCAAGAGACTGACTAAAAACGAACGGTGATTATGTTCAACCTTATCGAGATCAAGAACGCGACAGTGTATCGTGGTAGCAATTGTGTCTTTGACCGGTTCTCCCTGACGATCCCGCAGCATTGCAACACGGCAATTCTCGGTCCCAACGGCGCTGGGAAATCAACCTTACTCAAGCTACTGTTCCGGGAACTCTATCCGGTATACCAAGACGATAGCTATGTGCGTATCCTCGGACAGGAACAATGGAACGTATGGGACTTACGCGGACACCTGGGGATTGTCTCACACGATCTGCAACAACAGTATCTGGGAACAGTACGCGGGCGTAACGTCATTATTTCCGGTCTGCACTCAAGCGTTGACACCCCCTTTTTACATCAGGTCAGCGACGAAGAACGAGAAAAGGCCGCACGTATCATACAAACGCTCGGGATCTCAGCCCTGCAAAACCGGATGTTCGGTGAAATGTCCACTGGTGAGCAACGCCGATTTCTTCTCGGTCGTGCGCTGATCAACGATCCTGACACGCTGATAGAAGCCGTTGGCCTGGGCCAGCGTAATATGCGTATCAAAGAGAAAGTTTAGATTCTTTTCCGTTAATACGGTAGTT
>JAYVFX010000483.1:0-6959 GCA_043772795.1 Deltaproteobacteria bacterium | reverse complement strand
GTATGACCTTCTCACGAGGAATGTAATGAACGAATCGCCCTTCATCCTCGGGATGGGCTGCAGTGGCCAACGCAAGGGACTCTTTGGTAGTATCAGCGGCAAAGAGCTGCTCACCAGCTATACAAATGCACTTGCCACGCTGTTGAGAGTAGATTTCCGGAACATGGGCCTGAAACCACGCCCAGTTGCGATCGAACCGTTCTCGCTGTGCCTGCGCTTTGGCAATCTCTTCTGGATCGGTCACTTCTTCCATAATTACTGCGGGTCTTTGCTGTGCGGGCATTGAGACGCCTCCTCTCATAAGGCTGCTTTCCACTCGGATTGTAGTCTCTGAGAACAGAGCCACGCAATCGGCTAAACCGAAAGAACGTAGTCAGTAGATTCGGGCTTGCGGGTTTTCTCGTCTTCCCCTACAGCCTGTAGCCTATTTCCTCATTCAGCATTCAGCATTCCGCATTCCGCGTTTATTTGAGCCCCGCCTTGCGCGCGGCAGCATACAGCCGCTCCAAGACCGCCGTCGGGTCTTTGAAGGGTTGATTCTCCTTCCGCCACACATCTTCCACAGAGAAACCGGGATTGAGCCGCAGGACTTCTGCCGCCTCAGCCCGCGCTTCCTCTTCCCGCCCTAACTCAACGTAGCAAACCGCCAGGTTGACGCGACTAGGTATAAAAGCAGGAGTGAGGCTGAGGACCCGCTTCAGGGGAGCAATTGCCTCTTCATACCGCCCTGCCGAGCGATAGGCCCAGCCCAAGTTCTGTAAGTAAAAAACTGGGTTCCGGGGATCAAGTCGCATCCCCCGCTCCATCCACCCGATGGCTTCTTCTGGGTTCCCTGCAAAGACCAGGGCAAATCCCAGAGCCAGATGAAGTACAGTATTACTGGGATTGAGTGCGATCGCCCGCTCTATTTCCGTGATGGCCTGCTGATGTTGCCGCTTAAACAGGTAGGCGTTGCTCAAGCTCCAGTGGGTCACCGATAGCGAATTATCCAGAGCAACGGCCCGTTGCGCCAGCTCAAGGGACCGTTCCTGAGATTGAGCCGGGTCCTTATCCCAGCGGAAGAAAAAACCGAGATGGTAGGTCCAGCCCAGCCACGCATACGCCGCCGCATATTGCGGGTCCAGCTCAATGGCCTTTTCGAGCAGCTGGCGCGCCTGCACATTCGCCTCTTTCCTGTACTGGTTCCACGCACGGGTACCTACCTCTCTCCCACGCAGGAAGTAGTCATACGCCTCCAAGTTGTTCGTGGGGTACTGCCGAAAACGCTTCTGCTCGCCCTCTGTCAGTTGCACTTTTAGCGCGAATACAATCCTTTGTCTGATCTCATCTTGCAGAGCAAAGATGTCTTTCAGGGGCCGGTCATAACGCTCCGACCAGAGATGATAACCAGTACTGGCATCGATCAATTGCGCCGTCACTCGCATCTGATCCTCAGATCTTCGCACACTCCCTTCCAACACATAGTGCACACCCATCTCTCGACTCACGTCCTGGACCTTTACCGCCTTACCTCTGTATGTGAACGCCGAGTTGCGGGCGATGACAAAGAGACTGGAAATTTTGGAAAGGTCGGCAGTGATGTCTTCAGTGATGCCGTCGCTAAAATACTCTTGCTCGGGATCATTGCTCATGTTGACAAAGGGCAGAACGACGATGGAGGGTTTGTCCGGCAGCGGAAGCGCCGCTGGCGCGGCTTCAGTTCTGAGGACTGAGGACTGAGGACTGAGTAGAGGGAAGGGGAAATAGCGAGCGACTACGAGTGTAGCTACGATGAGCAGCAGCCCCACCACTACCGCCCGCTGCATCGGGCTAATCCGCCGCGAGACCTTGAGCCGTTGGACTTGAAACTTCTGGCGAACGCCTGCGGGCGCTTCGGGCAGCAGGGCATATACTGCAAATCGCTCAGCAATGTTCTTCAGCTTGGGCTTGCCCAGCGAGACAACTGCCCCCAAGTTCAGCTTCTTGGCTACTTTTTCATACACTTTCTGTGAGATACAAATGGTGTCCGGCTCGGCTAAGGCTTGCAGCCGGGAGGCAATGTTCACGCCGTCACCGAACACGTCGCCGTCCTTCTGGACAACGTCGCCGAGATGAATGCCGATGCGCACATGGATCTGCTCAGTCGGTTCTTGCTCCGCATTGTGAGTACGGAACTGTGTGTGAATAGCTTGCGCGCATTGCACGGCATGGACGACGGAGGGAAAGTCGACGAGGAACGCGTCACCGATGGTTTTAATGACATGCCCGTGGTGGGCAGTGACCGCTTGTGAGATGATTTGGTTATGGACGTCGAGCAGCCGCAGCATGCGGGCTTCATCCGCGTCCATCTGGCGGCTGAAGCCGACGATGTCGGTGAACATGATCGCGGCCAGCTTGCGCTCATTGCCGACCGCAGTTGGCCGCGCTGTGGGCTCTCTGGTGTCCATCGGCGCGATTATCCTGCCTGCCCGCGTTCTTTGTCAATCGACATCATCTGGTGCGGACTTCGGTGACAAAGGGCCAGGGAGAATCTATAATGGGAGCTGGGCCAGGCTTTCAACTTCACGAAGAATAGCGATCAGGTCGGGAGCCGAGGAGGCAGTAACATTTTCCTCACTGCCATCGTGTTTGTGATGCGGATAGGTGGGAAGATTCAACCGCTTATGGTGTCCCGTATTGTCGTACCGGAAAATCAACGTCTTCGTTGCCGTCATGTATTGATACACGTACATCAGACGGTCGATAGCCAGTTCGGTGTCAAGAGCCTCGCGAAAATGTAAAACCGACCCATCAACGAAGTAGAGCTCTCCTCGGAGAAATCCTTCATACGTCCCGCGTTTATCATACGCGACGTTTGCTGCTTGCAGTACGCGGCAGGCAGTCAGCGCGTCTTGAATCTGTTGAAAATATGTCTCAATGCGCAAATTGGATCTCTCGTACCGTGTCGGCTTTTTCACGCAACCGGGCAAGCAGCCGATGTTCCCCGATCCACTCAGCGAACTCTAACGTTTCTGCGAGTTCATCGTTCTCATAGCGCGCGAGAAATTCCGTGGTGCTCATATGGTGTTGTTGTTCGAATTCTTTGAGGCGTTGTTCAGTTCGTTGGATAGCCGCTTCCAAAACGTGGAGTTCTTTCGCCAGGGCTGCTTCCACTAACGGTTGCAGGGGATGATTACGAGGAGATACCAGTGTCAATGTTGCCATGAGTGATTATCCTGTGGATGTGTCGTGGCTGTCAACACAGCGCGTAGGGTGGCTCCGCGCACCAAAGAGCAGCCCTCAGCACCTATTACTCGTCACTTTTTCATTCACCATTCACCATTCACCATTCACTTCAGCCCCGCTTTGCGCGCGGCAGCATAGAGGCGCTCCAAGATCGGTGTCGGGTCTTTGAAGGGTTGATTCTCCTTCCGCCAGGCTGTTTCTACGGAGAAACTGGGATTGCGCCGTAAGACTTCCGCCGCCTCGGCCCGTGCTTCTTCCTCTCGCCCTAACTCAATGTAACACACTGCCAGATTTACTCGGGCGGGGATAATCGCCGGGTTAAGGCTGAGGGCTCGCTTTATGGGAACGATGGCCTTTTCACACTGTCCCGCTGAGCGATAGGCATGGCCCAACTGCGCTAAGTAAATGGTTGGGTTCCGGGGATCAAGCCGTAGTCCCTGTTCGAGCGCCTTGACGCCTTCGTCGAGTCGTCCAGCAAAAACTAATGTAACTCCCAGGCTTGAGTAGTTGAGCGCATTGCTGGGGTTGAGAACGATCGCTCGCTCTATTTCCGCGAGGGCCAGCTCGTGCTGTCTCTGAAACAGATAGACGAGGCTCAATATCTGGTGAGCCCTAGGAAGAGCATCATCGAGAGCAACGGCTCGTTGTGCGAACTCCAAGGCTCGTCCTAGAGATTGAGCAGGATCCTGAACCCAACGAAAGAAAAAGTCGCGCCAATGGAACAAAGCCACTCCTGCATAGGCCGCCGCGTAGCGCGGGTCCAGTTCAATGGCCTTCTCAAACATCTGTCGTGCTTGCTCACTCGCCTCTTTCCTACTCTCTAAAAATGCACGGTCACCAGCTTCTCTCCCGCGCAAAAAGTAGTCATAGGCTTCCAAGTTATTCGTCGGAGCATACTTAAACCGTTCTTGTTCCTCAGGCGTCAACTTTACCTTCAGCGCGAACACAATCTTCTGTCGGATCTCATCCTGCACCGCGAAAATATCCTTGAGGGGCCGATCATAGCGCTCGGCCCACAAGTGATGGTCCTGCGTGGCATCAATCAACTGGGTCGTGACCCGCACTTGTCCGTCCGCCCGGCGTACACTGCCCTCCAAGACATACTGCACTCCGAGCTCTTTACTGAGGTCGGGCAGCTTCACCGCCTTCCCTTTGTAAAAGAAGGCAGTGTTACGGGAGATCACGAAGAGGCTGGAGAGCCGCGACAGGTCAGTCGTAATGTCCTCGGTGATACCGTCGCTGAAGTAGTCTTGGGAAGGATCGTTGCTCATATTGGCGAACGGGAGGACGACGATGGAGGGTTTATCCGGCAGAGGAAGTTGAGAGTTCAGAGTTGAGAGTTCGGAGTTGGGGACCAAAAAGGGTAAGTGGCGGACAGTGACAAGGGTACCGATAACGAGCAGTAGGCCGGCGACGCTCAGCCAGTGCACCGGGCGCAACCGACGGGAGAGCTTGAGGCGTTGGACTTGCAGCGTCTGGCGTAAACCTGAGGGTGCTTCGGGCAACAAGGCATAGACTTGGAAGCGCTCGGCGATGTTCTTTAACTTGGGCTTGCCCAGTGACACCACCGTGCCAAGTGTGAGTTTCTTCTCGACCTCCTTGTATACGACCTGTGAGATACAGATCGTGTCCGGCTCGGCAAAGCTTTGCAGCCGGGACGCGATGTTCACTCCATCGCCGAACACATCGCCGTCTTTCTGCACGATGTCGCCCAGATGGATGCCAATGCGGATATGAATCTGTTCCGCGTTCTCGTGCTCGGCATTGCGCGTGCGTAACTGCGCTTGGATCGACTGTGCACCCTGCACCGCATGCACGACGGACGGGAAGTCTACCAGAAAGGCGTCCCCAATAGTTTTGATGACGTGACCGTGATGGGCACTCACTGCTTGTTGGATAAGCTGATTATGGATGTCCAAGAGCCGCAGCATGCGGGCTTCGTCGGCGCCCATCTGCCGGCTAAAGCCCACGATGTCGGTGAACATGATCGCGGCTAACTTACGGGTCTCGGGCGAGTTCATTTGGAGAGCGTTCTCTTTAATCAAAGATTAGGATGTCTCTTTGAAGTAACCAGACTGATGCAGATGCTCACGAACACGGTGAACAAATCGCTCCGCAACACCAAGGAGATCATTGGCTTCCTCGATTGGGATTGGATCGAACCTGCGATAATCGTCTTCCTGGCGTGCATCGAAGAGTTGGTGAAGAGCCATTGAGAGTTCCTTTGGCAAGACGCCTGTTCTGACGAACTCCGTATCGAACAGGCCGATCGCTCCTCTATGTTTGCGTGGCGCCTTGCCGCTGGTCTGCAGCAGAGCCACCACCGCATAAAAGGCGGCATAGTAAGCGCGATTGACTGCGGTTCGTGTCCCGCGCCCAGCGGCAAGGAGGTAGCGACCGTCTTCAAGACATTCCGTCGCCTGTTGCATTCGCTGAGTGACCAACTCTTTGACGTGTTCGGGATTCACACGGCAACGCCTTCTTTGTTGATCGCGAGCATGAGTAAGGACGATTGCTCCGGTCCATGCTCGACCTGCTCTCGTGTCATCACCACGGTCTGCAGGAGGATGTCCGCATCAAAGCCGACTTCCCACGCACAGAGACTAATGAGCTTACGGATCGCAGGAGTAGTGTGCTCAACAAGGACAAGAATATCCAGATCGGAATCTGGGTGTGCGTCGCCACGCGCTCGAGAACCAAACACAATGGTTTGGTAGAATGGTACACCCTGTTCACGCATCAACTGTTTGAATCGTTCAACCAATTGCCATTCGAGGTTGCCAAGCATTATGTTCCTTCCTTCTTTTTTCTTCAGCATTCAGCACTCGTCACTTACTTCAGCCCCGCCTTGCGCAGGGCAACCAAGTCCCGCTCCAACATTGCAGGATCTTTGAAAGGAGCCATCTGTTTCCACATTTCCAAAGAAAAGGAGGGGTTGAGCCGTTGCAGTTCTGCCGCTGCGGCCCGCGCCTCTTCAAGTCGGTCGAGCTGCGCATACGAGAAGGCCAGCATAAAGTAGGCAGGGGGAAAGTTCGGTTGACGCGTCAGGACTTTCTTCGCTGTGGCAATCACCTCCTCATACCGTCCGGCGAGGCGATAGGCAACGCCAAGGTTTCCGAGGTAGAAAACCGGATAACGTGGATTCAAGCGCATCGCCTGCTCGACCATCTTGATCCCTTCTTCTGGCCGCCCTGCAAAGCCAAGAATATTTCCCAGAGTTACGTACCCTTCAGCGTCGTTAGGATCGAGCGCGATGGCGCGCCCGGCCTCATGGATGGCCAAGTCATGCTGCTTCTTCCAGAGATATACATTGCCCAACACTGCGTGAGATGCAGCCAGGGACTCATCTAAGGTTATAGCCTGCTGTGCGAGTTTCGCTGCTTGCTCCAAAATTTGAGAAGTACGCTTCCAACTATAAAACCAGTCGAGAAAATAAGCCCGAGCCAACTGTGAGTAGGCTTGAGCGTAGTGTGGGTCTAGCGCAATGGCGCGCTCGAACATCCCTCGTGCCTGAACGTTTGCATCTTTGTTGATCTCGTAGAAGGCACGGAAGAGCAATTCCTGCCCACGCAAGAAAGCATCGTACGCTTCCAGGTTGTCAGTGGTTTTCTTCACCAAGACGCCTTGCTCTTGTAACGAGAGTTGTAACTGTAGGGGGGTGAGCGTCACGTTTGTAGATCACTAGAAGTTAATTTCGCCTCCAAAAGGCATCCCACGGTCCGGGCTCGCTCAAGAACAAGGCCCGCAGACGACAC
>JAYVFX010000482.1:0-4886 GCA_043772795.1 Deltaproteobacteria bacterium | reverse complement strand
TTCACGCTCTCTTCTCACCAAAAGGAGGAAGAGATGGGAGGATTACCGGTCCGGTGTAACCAGCCCCGTACGAATGGCGTAGCGTACGAGTCCAGCGATGTCATGAATATCTAAGCGTTCCATTAACTGGGTACGATGTGTCTCAACGGTTTTGACGCTGAGGGTTAACTTGGCGGCGATTTCCTTTGTGGTATTTCCTTCGGCAATGAGCTGTAAGATTTCGCGCTGCCGCAGTGTGAGCGGATCATGCGGAACGGTATCGACTTCAGGTCGATGCAGCATGCCCCCGGCGCGTTGGAGATAGTCGGCGATGACGTGGGTAGAAATGGCAGGGCTCAGGTATTTCTCTCCACGCACGACTGCCCGGATTGCCAGTTCGAGTTCTGTGGGGTCAGCATCTTTCAAGAGATATCCCGCTGCTCCAGCCTGAAGTGCTTGAGTGACATACTCTTTGTTCGCGTGCATGGAGAGCATAACCGCGCGAATCTGAGGAAAGTCGTGAGTCACCTGGGCAGTGGCGACAAGGCCGTTCATCTCGGCCATAGTAATGTCCATCAGGATGACATCAGGCTGATCGGCTTTAATGCACTCTAAGGCCTCGCGGCCATTGCTCGCTTCACCCATAACTTCCGTGCCTGGCATCTGTTGCAACAGGGTGCGGAGTCCGGCACGAACGAGGTGGTGATCATCGACTAACAAAACACGAATGAGATTCATGATTCGCCTTTCATTTCCAATGGAAGCTTGACGGAAATTTCGGTGCCTTGTTGAGGCGCTGACTTAATGACAAATTGGCCGCCGACCAACCGGACACGTTCGTGCATGCCGGGGAGACCCATACTCATTCCGCGGGTAGCACGGTCCTGTGCCGCACGTACGTCAAAACCGATGCCATTGTCATTTATTGTGAGTTGTAGATGACGATCGTGTCGGCGTAAAGTGATCCACACGTCTCGTGCGTGAGCGTGCCGGACCGTATTGGTGACGGCTTCTTGTACCACCCGGAAACAGGTAGTGGCAATGATTGGACTCAGATCCGCTGGGATCGGATCGATCACAACATGGGTGGCAAACCCCACTCGTTCTCCTTGACGCTCCATGTACCAGTTGAGCGCAGCAGTGAGCCCGAAGTCGTCGAGCATGGACGGGCGCAAGTCGAGGGACAGGTTGCGAACCTGCTGGAGGGTATGGTTGGTGATATCGAGGCTGTCCTCAAGGCGCGCCCTGAGTGTTTCCGGCTGTCGTTGGGCGGCATGAAGGTTAAATTTGAGGGCGGTGAGCGCTTGGCCAATCTCATCGTGTAACTCACGCGCTAGACGCCGACGCTCGTTCTCTTGGGCTTCTAAGACTTGGCGTGACAGAGTGTGCAGCGCTTCTTCTGCCTGTTGGCGGGCACCGATTTCTTTGGTGAGCTGCGTATTCATGGTCGACAGCTCAGCCGTCCGTTCTCCGACACGGTGTTCCAAATCGACTTGTGCTTGGCGTAAGGCTTCCTCAATCCGCTTACGTTCTTCAATTTCGGTTTGCAGAGATTGGTTCGCGATAACGAGGGCTTGCGCTCTACTGCGTTCGGCCTCGATCATGCGCCCGAGGTCACGAGCATACAACAAGAGCTGAGATTGGTCGGCTGTCACTTCAGGCTGAAGAACCGGCGTGGACTCTGTAGTGGTCAGAGGACAGGAAAGGTGAGTGTCTACCGGCGTTTGTTGTTGCCAAACCTTCTGAATACGTTCCCGTAGGTCAAGGGGACTAAACGGTTTGACCAAATAACTGTGAACGCCTACGGCCCGCCCTAACTCACGGTCTTTTTCTTGACCTTTTGCGGTCAGCATAATCACTGGGATATGGGCTGTTGCGGGATCTCGCCGCAGATGACGGGCGACTTCGATACCGCTCAAAGTCGGCATCATCCAGTCGAGAATGAGGAGATCTGGTCGCTTTGCCCGTGCAAGAGCCAGCGCTTCTTTTCCATCGCTCGCTTCGAGAATACAGTACTCGGGGTCATTCATCGTGAGCCGAGCGAGTTCTCGCAGTGTCGCGTCGTCGTCAGCGAGCAGGATCGTTTTCATACCGTGTAGTAGAATAGGAAAGTTTCTTGCATTACGCTAGTAGCGCAGAGTAGGGAAAATTGCCCAACGGCGGGACTAGAGGCTGGGGGAAACCCTCTATACAGGAAGGAGATCTGAGCATGGGCGGACACCGTCTTTTTGATCTTGCAGGAAAGTGTGGCTACGTCACTGGTGGTGGCTCTGGTTTGGGGCGGGCTATGGCCTGTGGCCTCGCTGAGGCTGGGGCAGCGGTCGTTGTCAGCGATATCAACAGTGAAGCCGCCGAAACCGTAGCAACGGAGATTCGAGCGCAGGGTGGTCGAGCGGTCTCCCACCGCACCAATGTCGCTATTCAAAGTGAAGTCGAGGCTCTCGTGCGCGCGACGACAGAACAATTGGGGCGTCTGGATTTTGCTTTCAATAATGCTGGCATCCTCAAGATCGTGCGACCGGAGGATCTGAGCGAGGAAGACTGGCAAGAGGAACTCGCAGTTGATCTTACCGGCGTCTTTCTGTGTGCCCAAGCCGCAGGGCGCTATATGATCGCCCATGGTGGTGGCAAGATCGTCAACACCGCATCAATTTCCGGGATGGTGGTGAATTCTGGCCTGACCTATTCGGTTGCCAAGGCGGGCGTGATCCAACTGACCCGGGTGTTAGCCTTACGTTGGGCGAGACATCGCGTGTATGTGAATTGTGTAAGCCCCGGTTATATTCGTACTGGCATGACAGCGCCGCATCTGACGCGATCTGAAGTTGAACAAGAAATGTTACGACAAACCCCACTACGCCGGTTAGGAGAACCTAGCGACTTGGTTGGAGCTGCGGTGTTTCTTGCGTCACCAGCGTCAGATTTTGTGACTGGTCAAAACCTCATCATTGATGGGGGTGTCACTCTCGCCTAGGATTTTTTCATATATTCGCCAGAATTATTCTCCCGCTGTATCCCGTACCTCGAATCGAATCGACTCCCTGCCTCTCTTGATGCTGGCTGATCTGCGCCTTTCTTTAGGCGCACGATTTTACTCTGGCCTGAAACGTCCGATAACACAGATGAGGCAGCATCAGCTTTACGCATTGAGCCAAGGAGTCGGCTGGATGAGAGAAAGAAGTGGCGGTTTTTCATTAGTAGAACTGTTAGTCATTCTGAGCATCGTGGGCATCCTCGTTGCCGTTGCTATTCCTACGATGAATCGCAGTATGTTGAATCTCTCTTCCAGTGTAGGAGAGTTTGAGGCTAACGTCCGTATCTCGCGTGGCAATGCGACCGGGCGTGGAGTCCATTATCGCATCACGCTCCATTCGGACTACTATGAGATTGACCGATTACACCTCAGCGGGGGTGCGTGGGTGCATGATCCGGCGTTTTCCGTGCAGACAATCCACTTCCCGCCTCGTATCACAATCACAACCGGAGCTGGGAAAAGTTTTGAGTTCAATTCCCGTGGATTACTGCACTCGGCTGTCGTCGGCACTCCAGCCGCGCAAGTGGATGTGACGATGCGCGACAGTAAAACGAGCGAAACCAAGAGCGTCGGAGTGTGGCCCTCTGGACAGATTATCGGAAGCTAAGATGAAACAGGGAAACGCAGGATTCACGATCATCGAGACGCTGATTGCCTTGGCTATCTTCGGCATCGTGTCGATGGCGATTACCTCACTCATGCTCACCAATACCCGCATGATCTCCGAAAATGCGCAGTCTTCGGAAGCCGTTGGGTATGCGCAGGAGCTCCTAGAAAATCTCCGCGAAGTCCCAGCTGAGTCGTTGTCCTCAGGGACGAGGTCGAGCACGCGGACGTCGAGCCGGGGCACAGTCTATACCGTGACATGGACGGTTACGCCCAATAGCCCCGCTCCAGGACGAACGTGGGTCGAGGTGACCGTTGCCTGGAGTCACAAAGGAAGCCCAAGATCTTATGCAACCCAAAGTATCTTCACGCAAGTGTCATCCTAACGCGGAGCGTGGACACACGCTCATCGAGTTGCTGGTCTCGATTTTTATGATCGGCATTGTCCTGGCTATGCTGACCAGCTTGATGCGCACCAGCGTTACCGTCAAGGAGGAAGGAAGTCTTGAGACCGAGGCCCAGCAAGGGTTACGAGGGTTGATTTCAATGGTGACGCAAGAGCTGCGGCAGGCCGGCGCGTGCCTATCGACAACCGGCCCCTTCATTGCCCTGACGGGGACTGACAACAGTAACCAAGACAGTCTGACGTTACGGATAGGCAAAGTCACCCCTGCCACTTTGCTGTGCGCGGTTGCTACCGCACAGGTAGCCGCCGTGGGTGCCACGAGCATCACAGTAGATGAGGCGAGCAAGTTTCAGGTCGGCGATCGGCTCTATATCAAGGAAAGCAACGCAACAGGTTCGTACAACAAGGTGACGGCTGTGAACACTGGAGCAAATACCCTTACGCTGACGAGCGCGTTGGCGAACGCACTGCCAGTGGGTGCCGGCGTGTATGCGATCGAAGAACGAACCTATTCGATTGGAACGGTGAACGGCCAGCCGACGCTGCTTATGTCCGTCGATGGTGGGACAGCATGGCCGTTGGTGTCCGGGGTCGAGACGTTCGATATCCAGTACTACCTCGGACCTTGTACGCTCAATAACAACGGGACGTTGAACTGTGCGGGCACAGTGCCAGCGCCGGCAGTTGGTGCCGGGCAGTGGAACCAAGTGCAAGCAGTGGGAGTACGCGCCGCAGTGCATTCGCATAAGGCTGACAAACATGGAGTGATCCATCATGCCACCACCGACCAAGCCGGGGCGGTGAGTGGGTATGTGATGATTAAACCTCGTAACTTCATGTGATTAAATTTGCTGAAGGGAA
>JAYVFX010000481.1:0-3896 GCA_043772795.1 Deltaproteobacteria bacterium | reverse complement strand
GACAGCATAATCGCGCCCATCTGATCGGCGATACCGCCAGTGATACTCAGTGGAGCCATGTCCGGTTCGCCGACGGCATTCATAATGCCTGACCGCGCTAGCCCCATATAATCGAAGGAAGGTTCACCGGAGTCTGGGCCTTCTGGACCGTAGCCAGTGGCACTGGCGTAAATCAGTTTTGGGTTGTACTTCGACAGCGTTTGATAATCGAGACCGAGTCTTCCGGCAACGCCTTTGCGGAAGTTTTGTACGAACACGTCAGATTTCTCGACGAGCTTGTACACGATCTCTTTGGCCTCGGGGGTTTTGAGATTGAGGGTGATACTCTTCTTGTGACGGTTATTGACCTCGAAATAGTAGTTCCGTTGACCAGCCGCTCCGGTCGTTGCTCCGCCGATACTCATAATTCCGCGACCAGGGTCACCGCCGACGCGCTCTTCGATTTTGATCACTTCGGCACCAAGATCGCCAAGCATCATGGTGGAGACTGGCCCTTGTTGCCAGATTGTCCAATCAAGCACGCGAATTCCTTCTAACGGCATGGGCATACGTCAGTCCTCCTTTTGCGATATGTATGATTGGAGCGGACTGTAGCACAGGGCAGGGACCATAGGCCAGAGATGCGAAAGCGGGCGATGCTTGACGATATTCTCTAGCATCACTACCTGCTAACGTGAAACAGCAGGGGGAGAAATGCCACGCATCTTCGACAATATTGACCTTTCTCTTCTTTCGGCTTTGCGAGGAAACGTTGGGTCTCTAGAAGCAAACGAATTCCATTTCAGTCTACTAGGCTGAGAAACGGTCGTTGAATATCTCAATCGTGTCATTGTGTCCTAATCGGTAGAGGGTTGCACGGATTATTCTCAGCTTATATAAACTGAGCGAAAATAGACACAGTTTTGGACTAAATAACTATCTATGCTGTGTGAGATATGCTTAAACTGACGGCTAAAGATGTCTGTGCTGCTCTTGGAGTGCAGAAGCACCGCGTTCGTGCGTGGACCAGTTTGCCACCATTTCATCATCGCCCTACGCGCGCTCGAAGCGCACGGCATTTCGATACATTGGACTTGCTTCTTATGGCGATCCTCCAATCTCTTGAGGACGTGCATGGGATACGCCCCTCGGCCTTAGAAAAGGTGGCAGCAGCACTCATGCGCTTCTTAAGCCAACCACGTGGGCTTCACTCTGGTACCATCGCTCATCTCGACGTTTCGACCTGGGAAGTTCACCTTGTCACTTCAAAGTCGGTCTTACGACCCGGTTTAATCATCGACGTGCAGCAGGAACGGAATCGTGTGGCAGAGTTCCTAGGGGTCAGGCACGTGCAGAGGGAACTTCCCCTAGGTCCGGTAGTTGTACCTCAGAAGAGGCACCGAGGAGCGAAGTGATGAGTCGTTGCTGCTTACATTTTGCCGTTGCTTTCCGGGTAAAACGACGATGAGCCTCCAACACACAGAAATCGAGTTAGGGTGGCCGGAGAAAAAGTGGATACTCCACCCACCTGGTGCCGGTGTCGCTGTCAGCGCCGCACTTGCGCGAGAAAAGATAGGGCGCTCTCTTGTTTCCTGGGAGGGAGCTAGAGGCGCGCAGGTTGGTATTCTTACTCTCGATCCCCAGGCTGATGAAACTCAAGCTCCGCTAGCATTGGTCTGTGAGTTTCCCCGTCCAGTGCCTACGGAGACCTTGGCTAAGCTTCAGGGCCTCGCATGGAATTTCAGTCGCACGCCAGTATTATTGACTGTAGAACCTCATCAGCTACGAGCTTTTACTTGTTGCGAACAGCCAAGTCAGGAAGTGAACGGCGATACCTTGCCTTCGGAAATTGCCGAAGCGCACTACAACTTTAGAAATGGTTCTCAACAGCCGAAGGCTATAGCCGACCAAGCGTCGTACGCATTACACTGGCTAGAACTCGCGAGTGGCCGTTTCATCCAAAGACACCAGAAGCGTTTTCTGAGTGAATATCGCGCTGACAATCTCTTATTGAACAATCTACGGGTGGTACGCGCTAAACTCCATGGGGAAGAAAAGCTCGATTTGGATATCGTGCACGATCTTCTGGCACGCGTCATTTTTATCCAGTTCCTCTTCCACCGCCGTGATTCTAGTGGCTATGCTGCCCTCAGCCCCTCACGCCTCACTGATCTACATAAGAGCGGCGTATTGTCTGAGTCCTACACGACCCTTGGCGAGATTCTCACAAATCACTCCGATACATATAAACTCTTTGGCTATCTCAACGAGCGCTTCAACGGCGATTTATTCCCAGGAAAAGGCACTGACCAAGAGGAACGAGACCATGCCTGGCGTACCGAAACGAAAGCGGTACAGCGAAAGCATTTAGCTCTGCTCAGTGAATTCGTCGAAGGGAAATTGGAAATTCGTTCTGGGCAGTATTCTCTTTGGCCTCAATATTCCTTTGATACGATTCCTCTGGAATTCATCAGCAGTATCTACGAGACTTTTGTGAAGCCCGAGGCAGGGACAGTCTATACGCCAGGATACCTTGTAGATTTCATCCTGGATGGCGTTCTTCCATGGTGCGGTAAAGAATGGGACGTGAAGATACTCGACCCTGCTTGTGGTTCTGGCATCTTTCTCGTGAAAGCCTTTCAGCGACTTGTCTACCGTTGGAAACAGGCGCATCCAGATCAGTGCATGAGCAGTAACAACCTTCGATCTCTACTGAAGAACAATCTGTTTGGTGTTGATACCAATGCTCATGCCGTTCGTGTTGCCTCGTTTAGTCTGTATCTAGCAATGTGTGATGAGATCGAACCTCGGCATTATTGGCAGCAAATCCGTTTTCCAGTGCTCCGCGGACAGCGCTTGATTGCACAGAATTTTTTCAATGAAGACATCCAAGGGTTCAGGACTAAAGAAGATGCGCAGCGGTATGATATCGTCGTTGGTAATCCACCCTGGGGAAAAAACACGCTTCGAAACTCGTCGGTAGCTCAGAAGTGGGCGCATCGGTATGAGTGGCCTGCTTCTTATGGCGACATTGGGCCATTGTTTATGGCCAAGGCAGCGGCACTAACCAAACCCTCAGGAAGAGTTGCCGTGCTGCAGTCCTGTAATACACTCCTCTTCAATAGTACTGGGCCAGCTGAACAGTTGCGAAAGCGGCTGTTCGAAACGTATCAAGTGGAAGAAGTGATTAACTTTGCTGCGCTCCGTTTTAAGTTCTTTCCTCAAGCAATCGGTCCGGCAGCTCTAGTGACTTTTCGTCCAACTGCTCCCTCTGGGGAGTCCTTGACCTATATCGTGCCTAAACTTACCCCAGGTGGAGGAGACAATGAATACCGGATCGTTATTGATCCCTATGATATCCACGAACTGAGCCCGGAAGAGGTGTCAGATAATCCGATCGTGTGGACAACATTGATATGGGGAGGGCGACGGGATGTGGCTCTTCTCCAGTGGTTAAACCGATGGCCGACTCTTGCTAAGTATGAAGATGAAGGAAAGATACAGTTTCGCTGGGGGATCGTAAGAGGAAACCGAAAAAAGAAGCAGCCGGTCATCCTCAGACGTCCACTCTTAGGTAAAGATTTCCCGAGCGATATGTTCTTATTCCTTGATCCTGGGAAGCTCGACATAAACGATGATCCCTGGACTGATCAAGGCGCGTCAACAGATTTCTCTGCATTTGAGCCGCGACAACTTCTCCTTAAACAAGCATGGACTGTTAAGCATGGACGATTCAAAGCAGCAATCGTTGATCCTCCTAAAGCCGGAGTATTTTGTTCCAATAGTTATGTCACCGTCCGTGCTGACGAGCAGGAGAGAGGAATCCTAGAAGCTGCATGCTTGAGTTACAATAGCAACCTTGCGGTTTACTATTTCCTACTCAGTAGCGCCCGGTTCGCGAGTTACCGACCATCGAT
>JAYVFX010000480.1:0-8064 GCA_043772795.1 Deltaproteobacteria bacterium | reverse complement strand
CCAGCCAGCATCAAAAAGCCCAGAGAGAAAGAAGATTCCCGCCATGGTGTAGTGAAATTGGCACTCACCGCAGTCGCATCTCGTGCAATCACGAGTCCGAGAACAATGAGAATCGCGAGCACGACGAGCTTGGCCGAGGTGAAGGCATTCTGGACAAATTTGCCTTCGCGCAGTCCACGACTATTCGACCAGGTTAACAAGGCAATGACGCTAATAGCGACGATCCGCTGCGTAGACAAGGAAACGCTCCCCATCTGAAACACATTGTGCTGCGCAGAAATCCACGGAACCAGAACGCCAAGGAACTTAGCAAAAGCAACCGCGACGGCGGCAATAGTCCCAGTCTGAATTACCAGAAACAACGTCCACCCATAGAGAAATCCCACCAGCGGTGAATACGCCTCGCGAAGGTACACGTACTGACCACCAGCACGCGGCATCATCGCCGCCAGCTCACCGTATGACAGTGCACCTAAGACAGTGATAACCGCATTCAGTCCCCAGACGACCAATAACCACCCAGGTGACCCAACCGTACGGGCAACATCGGCCGATACGATGAAGATGCCCGAGCCAATCATGGAGCCGGCGACAATCGCACTGGCGTCGAACAGTCCGAGTTCACGGCGAAGCTCACCTTCACGCGCCGGGTCAGTCCCGCGCGCAAACGACTCCGTTTTGGGGTAGTTCATTGAATCTTTGGTCGTTCCCTCTCAGCTTCCAGCGCAATCTCCGCGCGCGCCGATGAAAACGAGGAAACACAGTACGGCACCAGAAACGTCAACACGATCTTGGCGATGACACGAAAAGAATAGTCCCCACGCAGTAGCACATCATACTGATTGATTACGGTAAGAATCGGACCAACAATCGCGGCAACTTTCACCGCGCGCAGCACGGTTCTCCGCTGAAACCAGCAGGACCACAACTTACGCATGACGCGACAAGCCGGCTTCCATAATTATCACACGGGGGCGAACACCGGCTTGTCGCTATCGCCCTGCCGAGCCAACTTTCTGGTAGCCATCCTTTCCTTTTCGTACCTTGCGGTCTTTGATCCAGCGATTGAGGCCAGCATAGACCTGTTCCATTGGTTTCCCACTCTTCTGGCCAACGTCTTTCGACGAAAAAGTGTCAGGCATTTCCTTGAGGACAAGATTCCAATCAAGACGGGTGCGAGCAGCTCCGCCACCCCTCGCAACTCCTCGGCCACTCACAATAGACTGCAGCCGCTGTGCGTCCTGTTGTAGCAACGCAAGTTCTTTCTCTTTTTGCGTAATCTCCTTGCGGAGGGAACCCAGAACCTTCGTTGCTTGTTTTTTGAGAGTATTAAATGCCGACTGTGACGTCTTTATTCGAGGCATAGTGATCAATGCTCCTTTATAGAAATGAATGGCAGCGGATTGTGGCAGAAAGTTTCGCAAACAGCAACCACACAGAGCCACAGAAAAGCCTATATTGCTACTGTAATCGGCAAAATTATTCGCCAATTATACCGGAATAATACTTACACTAATGGTGAGTTATCTACAGAGTTGCCCTAGCAAGAATACCGGCAAAACGCCGTACTCCCTCTTCCCAAGCAGGAAGCACGATGCGAGGATCTTGGATGGTAGTGAGGACCGAGTAGGGTGGCCGTCTGGCCGGCCTGGGAAAGTCTGCGGTTGTTATGGGTCGCACTGGTGTTGCAATGTTCAACAGACGATACAATAGACACGTCAATTCGTACCAACTTACCCCACCTGCTCCTGCCAAATGATAGGTACCATAGGCTTTTGTCAGCAACAAACTGACAAGAGCCTCAACTAAATGCGGGACATACGTCGGAGAGCCGCGTTGATCATTGACGACTCGCACTTCATCTTGCTGCCGGGCTAGCCGACACATGGTTCTGGCGAAATTCTTGCCAATGACATGATACAGCCAGGCCGTGCGGACAAGGTAATGTCGTGGATTCAGTGCCTTGACAGCTTCCTCGCCGGCAAGTTTGCTTTCACCGTAGACAGACTGTGGATTCGGGCGGTCGAATTCATGATATGGGCGCGTACTGGTTCCAGCAAACACATAATCAGTTGAAACATGAAGAAGTGGAATGCCGTGAGCAGCAGTGAGGACAGCGAGATTTCGCGGGCCGAGCGCATTACCACGATAGGCAGCCGCAGAGTCACTTTCCGCCCCATCGACATCATTGTAGGCGGCAGCATTGATAACGAGATCAGGTTCCGCGTGCTCTATCGTCGTACGTACGGCTGACAACTGGGTGATGTCGAGCTGAGCATGAGTAAGCGCTAAGACCGCATGATTCACCAGCGCCGGCGGCAAAGCTTGTCCGAGTTGCCCTCCAGCTCCAGTGATGAGAATCTTCATCGTCCGCTCTTCCTCAGACAAAAACACAAAGGGCGTGTCTCCAGCTTTCCTGGTCGAGCACGCCCTTGTTATGACAACCAAGGGGCATCATGCCCCTTGGTCTTCTCATCTTGTTACCCTTTGAACTCGGGGATGATGTGTTTACCAAACAGTTCAATTTGCCGCTTGGCTTCATCCCACGGCAGCAGTCCTTGATCGAAATACCAGCCGAACCACTCGACGTTCGAATTCTTCTGCAGCGCTGCCACTTCACGCTTAACATCGTCGATCGTACCTACCATTGCGTATTTGGCCTCGACCATGCGCTCGAAGGTGTGTGGTATCGCGCCGGTTTCGCCGGGGTACCGATATGCCTCAAAGAACCCAAAGCCGGAAAAGTATTCGATAAAGCCCGCTCCCTGCGCTTGGGCTCCTAATGAGTAGGCTTCAGTGTAGGAATTTCCCAGGTGTACCGAACGAAACGAGCCAACACTTTGCCCGAGCTCCAGCTTGCGTCCAGCTTTGGCGGCCTCGTCTTTGTACGCTTCGCAGAGTTGACGGAACGATGGGGGATGTGACACCAAAATCCACGGCACGATTCCCTCAGCCGCACACCAGCGGATGGTTTTCTCACTCACAGAGAAAGGTTGCCAAATCGGCGGATGTGGTAACGTGTACGGCTTGGGAATCACACAGATGCGCTGCACCACCCCGTCCGCATCAACCTCGCCAGGGGCTCCGTACTTGGCCGTCCAGTTCTTCGCCACCGGCCACCGACGAATCCCCTCTTCATACGGAGTGGGGACTTCGTAGTATTTCGTCTTGAAGCGAATA
The DNA here is from genome assembly GCA_043772795.1 of Deltaproteobacteria bacterium. Taxonomy (GTDB): domain Bacteria; phylum Desulfobacterota; class Binatia; order Bin18; family Bin18; genus VGTJ01. The sequence continues at coordinate 4,884 of JAYVFX010000480.1, read as the reverse complement.
GTTTCCTGTGTCCAGGCCATTTTGACAATCTTGAAGACTTCTTCAAACACAGCGCGATTGTGCGCATCGACTTCCGAACCGTCCATTGGCGCGCCAGTCACATGGTAGTGTTGTCCCAACACATTAGTCCAGCGGTCTTGATAACCGCGCGCAAACCCGGCAATGAAGCGACCTTTAGTCAGGTGATCCAGCACCGCGATCTCTTCTGCTACACGGAGGGGATCCCACGTCGGCAGCACTAAGCCCAAGGAAGCGAACTTAATTTTCTTCGTCCGTGCCGCTAAGTCGGTGTAGAGCATGAGTGGGGCAACCGACGCTTCGTAGCCTTCGGAGTGGAAATGGTGCTCGGTTGTCGACATGGCATCAAACCCAAGGTCTTCGGCCATTATCGCCAAGTCGCGGACTTCTTGCAGCATCTGTTGATACTTGTCGTTATTGCGACCAATAGGCCGGAGACGTTCACGTTCTTCAAACGTGCCTGGAATCGTCGGCAGGATGAAAAGATTAAATTTCACGAGGGGTCCTCCTCCTTAGCACTTCAGTGGTGGCGCAAAATCGCGGAACACGTAAAACGTAGAGCGCAAACGAGAGACTCAAAATCACGCATTACGTATTACGTTTTACTTTTCCACATGTTTTAACGGTTTTGCAGTACCTTTGCCAGCATTGGCAGCAAATATTTCTTGAAGGTCGCAGTAGTTTCTGGACCGATGTCTTGCGCAACACGCACCAACGTACCATTCACAAAGGAAACAACGTAGGCAGCACTCCCAAACTCCATCTGACGCTGGCTCAAGCCGGCTTTCAGCCCCTGGGAAGGGGCGTCGTGCTGTAGCCCGGCGATTGATCGCCGGGGGTGAAATCACAGGAAGCTACGGGAGTGTACGAATCTTCCGTGGTCCGATTTAGCCTCTAGCCTGCGACCTTTTTTCTACTGAATGCTGACTACTGCCTACTGGCTGCTTTTTTTCTCGCTTTCTTACGAAAGTATGGCATCACTTCTTTCGCAAAGAGTTCCATACTCTTCTGCACCTTGCGCGAGTCAACTCCTGGCAACGGCATTGCTATAACGAGATGTGTAAAGCGCGTTCGCTGTTGATAGTCTTCAATCATGCGAATGGCATCATCGGGGGTGCCAATGATAAGTGGTTCGCCGAAGAGTTGTGCCGTATCACTCTCACGGAGCTTGCCTACACGCGGCAGATCCATCCCATACGCAGTATCACCTGGCAAGTCGTTCGCTTCAGTGAACCACCTACCGTAGCAACTCAACATGTGATGTACGCCTTCTTCAGCATCATCCCAGGCTTTCTCTCTTCGCGTAGCCACGAAAACGGTGCGCAGCTGGGCGATATGGAAATTCTCCACTCGCTTGCCGTGCTCTTGCAATGCGGCATCATACATCTGCTGCTGGTCTGATCCACCAGTCCCCATCAGATGATAGCCATTGCGGGCTGCACGGGCAGTCGATTTTGGTCCACGGGCTGCGAACCAGATCGGCGGGTGCGGTTTTTGTACCACATTAGGGATAACAGTGATGTTATTCAGTTGGTTAAATTTTCCAGCCAGTGACCAGTTCTTCTCAGTCCACGCCCGACGGATTACCTCGGTCCCTTCTTCAAGCCGCGACCCTCGTTCTTTGCGGGAAATATTGAATCCTAAAAATTCATCAACCCGGTACCCTTGGCCAATACCCAAATCCAAGCGTCCATTGGAAATAATATCCACCGTGGCAGCATCTTCGGCTACGCGTAACGCATTGTGGAGCGGCAACAGTAGGACAAACGTACCAATACGAATTTTCTTAGTTCGCGCGGCAATCGCTGCGGCAATGGGGAGTAAAGAGGATGAGTATCCGTCTTCAACAAAGTGATGCTCAGTGAGCCAGATCGTATCATAGCCCAGCTCCTCAGCTTGCACGGTCAAATCGAGATGCTTACGATACAATTCCGGGAATGACACACGTGATCGTGCAGAGTTCCGAAAGGGAAATAAAAGCCCAAAGTTCACTGTCAATCTCCTCCCTGTCCCAGCCGTTGCTGTAGGGCGGCCTCTTAGCAGGGCACTACTAGGGAGTAAAGGTGGGCAAGCCAGGGGAAAATCAAAGAATCGGAGGGACAGAGAATAGGGCAAGGAGAAATAGGAAAATTGCAAAAAGGGAAGACCTTGATTGATGATGCTTCGTTTCTATTATTTTTGACTTTTGCGATTTGACTTTTCTTCCTCTTCCCTGTTTCCCCATTTCACCGTTTCTCCTCGTTTGAGAGGAGGCGGTCACTCATTACAACGAGGGCTTCAGCCGCTGAATGACGCACGTCTTCTCGCTCCTCAGAAAGAAGGTCCATCAGCCGTGGAATCGCCGTGGCATCCCCAACTTTCCCCAGGGTCCATAGGGCTTGTGACTTGACATCCCGATCTCTTTCACGACCCACGACCTCCGTCACTTTGTCAGCGAGGCTAGCGTCCTGATGTTCACCAATCACTTTTAGTGCATGCGTACGAACCAACGGATCTTCAGACTGTAGTCCTTGTTTAACCAGAGGTTTGACCGTGTCGTAATCCATGCGACTAAACGCGACAGCGACACCCAACCGTACATGGGAATCAACGTCATCCAATGCCTCCTGAAGCAGAGCTAATCCACTGAGGTCCCGGAAATGTGCCAGCGAAGCAGCCGCCGTTGTCCGTACAGTTACCGACGGATCATCAAATAAAGCTTTTTGTAGCCAGGGAATTACCCGACCATCATTATCATCAAGTGCACCGAGGAGTCCGACCACTGAATCACGCACCTGCTCCTGTTGATCAGTTGCCAGTTTGGCATTCAGATGAGCATAGCCGTCCGGGTCTCCAGTTGAGGCCAGCGCATGAGCAATCATGATACCGACCAATGGATCTTTTTCTGTTTTCAGAAACTTGCGTAAAGATGGGAGAACCTCCGGAGTGCGCGATTCACCCAGCCCACCGAGCCCTTGTATCCGCAAAGACTCGTTTCCATTCGCGACTGCATCAAGGTAACACTGAACAGCAGTTTTATCGCCGGTTCGTCGGAGTCCCGAGAGCGCGAGTCGTTTACTTTCCAGGTCAGAGTCATAGAGTCGTCGCAGAATGCATACTGCTCCCGGCGTGGCTAAATCGCCCAGCGCATCAGCCGCTGTACGTCGTAGCATAGGCTCGTCAGAGTGAATGGCTTCCTCTAACACCCAGAGCGCTCCCGGGTCTCCCAAGCGCCCGAGAATTGCCGCAATGACATTTCGCTCGTGCGGATCAGCTTTACGAAGTCCGGTCCACAAGGCCTGAATAGCTAATTGGCGCAACGCAACGACACCACTGGGCGTGGTCGGGTCATAGTATTTACGGTATGTCGCCACTGCCCCCAGCAGGTCTCCGTCATCAGCCTGTATCGCCACCTGTGACACTTCTTCCGCCACGATCGGGGCACGTGCAATCGCGCGCGACTGAGCATGTTCTGGCCCATTTATTTTGGCAGCCCACGTATCTGCTTGTTTCGTTTCGCGTAGCAAGCCCGGACCTGCGGGTTCCTTTTTCGGGCGAAGAATCGGAACCCACAGGGCGATAGCGACTACAAAGAGGACGAAGACAAAGGCAATATTTCGCTTGTTTTGGTCCTCTTTTTTGGGCATGCTGTCCCTCTGAGAGCCGACGTTAGCGGCGTCCGCTGACCATATTGCGCACCGAATAGAACTGCTTCGCCCGTCCGGAGGTAAATTCTTTACGCACAACGTAGCAATGAGTGAATGTGGCGTGCGGCTTCTGGGCATTAATCACATTGTTGCCGACATGCATAAAGACATTCTCACCAGCGTTGCGCTCGTAGTCGACTTTGACATACGGCGCCTGCTTGGCTTCCTCTTTAGCATAGCTTTCAGAGTACTTGAGGAAATCCTGGCCGACGCGCAGGAGCTGTCCTTGTTTATCGTACGCCGTGAGCCACAGGTTCCAAAAGATCTCAGCATCCATGTAAATCAGTTTGTTCCCATAGGGATGGGAAGCACTTCTAGGAATCAGTTCCAACACATGGACTTCGCGGACCTCCCAGCGCGCCTTATTCGGTACCCAGAGATGCGGCCCACCGGCTTCTGGATGAGTCGCAACATTCGCCGTCGCTAACACCAGCTTCTTGCCGAGATAGTTCCACTGTTGTTCATGGACCTTGCCACCAAAGCCCATGTTGTCTTCGCGGATGAAATCCATTCCTTGAGTTTCTCCGGTACGCTCGGAGGACAGCACCCGTCGCGGTTTGCGCTGAGTTGGGGAGTAAATCCAACTGTCATTCTCTTTGTAGGGATCGGCGTATTCGATCTGTAAGTTCCGCGTCCCAGCCAAATCGCGTGGACTGCGAAACTCCATGATCGATTTCGACTTCACCCCTTCATAGCCTTCCACCAGACAGTGGTCTCCCTTGGCGTATTCAGCCGCGGTGGAAACAAATTCAAACTCGCGATCGAGTTTCCCATGCTCACTGCGTCCCCAGGCCACCATCGGCATGAAATAATCGCCATGCCCAGGACGCCAGTAAGAATTCCAATAAACTTTGAGGGCCGCTAACGGATCGTCAGCTTTGATCTCAGGAAACGGCCAGCCTGCACCATTAAAGCCAAATAACGCGCCTTGTTCGTCAAGGTAATAACCACTCGTGACATTCTTTCCCCAGTCGGCTGGTGGTGGGTACTTGCCAGTCTCGGCAATTTCCATATCCATGTCGTCGAAGAAATAGAACTCCCACGCTGCCTGCGGCAGGAACGGCTTGATACGCTCAATATCTTTGATGGTAAGGTGTTCGCCAGGTTTGAAGTCTGGCTTGGCGTCGCGATATTTTTCTAACCACTCGCGAACCGCTTTGTAGCTGCGGTCGGATTCCGC
>JAYVFX010000479.1:0-11183 GCA_043772795.1 Deltaproteobacteria bacterium | reverse complement strand
CAAGGAGCAAGGAGCAAGGAGCAAAATCTGAAATCCAAAGCCTAAAGCCGAGAGCCCAAAGCCCAAAGTCTCCCCTCGACGGCGTTCTCGTCTTGGATTTCGCCAGTTACATCGCCGGGACACTAGGGCCAATGGTGCTCGCGCAGCTTGGAGCTAACGTCATCAAAGTAGAAACCTTCCAAGGCGACGCATTCCGATCATTCGGCTTTGGTTTTCTGGGATGGAATCAAGGCAAACGTGCACTGTCAGTGAATTTCAACAGTGCTGAAGGACGAGAGGTTGTCTACGACCTCGTTCGCAAAGCCGATGTTGTTGTAGAAAATTTACGTCCCGGAGCAACCAAACGCTATGGCATCGATTACGATACGTTAGCGAAGATCAATCCGCGACTGGTGTACGCAACCGTTACTGCCTTTGGATCGAGCGGCCCAGATCATGATCAGCCAGGCTTTGATCCGTTGCTACAATCGCGCTCAGGTTTAATGCGCGCGCAAGGCGGGCACGGACATCCACCGTTTTATCTCACTTGTGGTGTGTGTGATTATGCCGCAGCATTGCTGACTGCGTATGGAGTCACGGCGGCGCTGTATGCTCGCCAACGCACCGGCAAAGGCCAGCACGTCGAGACCGCCTTGCTGAATGCTTCTATGGCGGTGCAGTCCGGAGATTTCATTTTCTACGATGGTCGGCCAGATCTCGAAAACGGTGCACCAGATCTCTGGGGTTCAGGTGCGTTGTATCGCATATATCCGACCAAAGATAACTCACTGTTTCTCGCCATTCTTAAACCGCGCCACTGGCAAGCGTTTGCGGAAGTTGTCGGGTCTACCGCTGGCCTTCGTGGGTACAACTTTGCTGACGCACAACGAGAACCCGTAGAAGGTTCTTTAGCCCGGACACTTACATCACTTTTTGCTATACGCTCAACTGAAGAATGGACCTCAGTGCTCGACCGAGCTGGAATTCCGTGTGCGCCGATCTTGCCATTACCGCCGCTGTTCAGCGATGAACATGTCGCAGCCAACGACCTCATTGCCACTCACACTCACCCGCAGTGGGGCGAAGTGCGACAAACAGGCATTCTGCCGAAGTTCTCGCGTACTCCGGCGACCTTACAACGGGTTGCACCGATGTTGGGGCAACACACAGCCAAAGTATTACAGGAAGTGGCAGGGTACGGAACGGAACAGATTGAAGGGTTGTTGGCTGCGGGGATCGTGAAACAGGCGTGACGGCTGACACGGAAATGCATTTGGATAATACTTGAGTTGTCTAAAGTCGCAAGAAGTACTACCATGACGCAAGAAAGAGTAGGAACGTCATGGCTGAAACACAAGGAATTAAGCTCGACGACCAAATCCGTACCCGCCTGAAACGCTTAGGGGAACAACGTGATCGGTCGCCCCATTGGCTGATGCGCACGGCTATTGTGGAGTATCTCGAACGGGAGGAGCGCTACGAACAGGAACGGCAGGAGGACATGGCCCGCTGGGAGCGTTACCAACTCACGAGCGAAGCTGTACCGCACAAGACGGTTACCAAGTGGCTAAGCGAGACGGCCAAAGGCAAGGTCCGCTCATGCCCGAAGTAAAGTGGTTACCGGAAGCACTCGACGATCTTGAACGGTTGTTTGCGTTTCTGCGCGAGAAGAGCCCAGACGCCGCAGCCCGCGCCGCGCAAACAATTCTTGATGGTGCCAATCTGCTAGTGACCTCTCCCCGGTTGGGGCGTCCAATGCCAGATAAAACCGGGCGCCGTGAGTTGTTCGTACCGTTGGCATCCGGCGCATACGTGCTGCGCTACATGCTGGAACGAAAGGATACTGCGGTCATCATTCGCGTCTGGCATAGCCGTGAGCTGCGAGAATAACAGGATGGCCAATCAGCTCCGTTTCTGGGATGTCGTTTAGAGTTTTGTAGCGTGCGCTATACGCACGAAAGACCAGCATCTCAAGTCAACCGTGCATCGCTATTGCCTTATCGCTATCATGCTGTTTATCTTCCACCTCTGCAGCCCGTATGCACGGCTGGACCGCCTTCAATCTTGACACAAAAAGAGCTGGGGGTTCCCACCTCCGGCTGCGACTGTTAAGAAGGTGCGCTCTGTAAAATACACGTTGGAGGTTGAGTAAGGAGTCCATGCATGAATATGTTTTCCCACCTTGCAGAAAAATCCCTCGCCGGGACGGCGTTGTCCCGCGATGAGGCCCTTGGTGTTCTGCAAAGCAATGACGAACAACTGCGCGAGCTTCTATTGGCATCGTTCTCGGTCCGTGAACAATTTTTCAGTCGCAGAGTGAAGATTAGTTTGTTACAGAATGCCCGTAGCGGATTGTGTCCCGAAGATTGTAACTATTGCTCACAGGCAACCACGTCCGATGCTCCGATCAAAAAATACCGGCTCTTGCCCACCGATCAACTTGTCGCCGGTGCGCGCAAAGCCGTCGCTGCCGGAGCACGTCGTTATTGCATGGTTACTAGCGGTCGTGGTCCCAGCGAACGTGACATCTCGCATTTCAGTGATGCTGTACGTACCATCAAAGCAGAATTTCCCAACCTCGAAATTTGCCTCTCATTAGGACTCATGGATGAGCCACAGGCCCGCACGCTTAAAGAAGCTGGCGTCGGCTGGATTAATCACAATCTCAATACTAGCCGCCGCTTTTATCCGGAAATCTGCTCGACGCACACCTACGATGACCGCGTCGCAACCGTACAAAATGTGAAACGCGCCGGGCTCTCCACCTGTTCGGGCGGGATCATTGGCATGGGTGAGACCGACGACGATATTCTTGATCTTGCCTATGCAACTCGCGCATTGGAGATCGACTCAATTCCGGTCAACTTCTTGTATCCGATTGCCGGAACACCACTGGGCCAACGAAAGGATTTCGCACCAACCAAAGGATTAAAGACATTGTGCCTCATGCGCTTCCTCAATCCCCGCAGCGAAGTGCGCATGTCTGCCGGACGCGAGTTGTATCTCGGCGGCTGGGGTGGATTAGCTCTCTATCCAGCCAATTCGATTTTTGTTGAAGGCTATTTGACCACTCCAGGCCAACAAGCCCTAGAGGCTCGCAAACTGGTTGAAGACGCTGGCTTTGAGGTCGAGCAGCTTGAATTGGGAACGTCAGTTCCTGCGGTGCAAGAGGCGTAAAGATCCAGAGAGAGAGCACAGCAAAATGTGGATAGTCGGGTGCCACGGATAGTGCGTTGCCCCGATGCTCGGGCAGCATACAAATGGGGTGCTGAAAGAAGTCGCTGGATATTCACTGGAGCGTATAACCCAACTACTCTCGACATAAGCAATCTTCCAGGCGTAAACTCTCGTCAGAGCAGAACAGAAGAATGTGAGGAGGGAATATGACCCAGCCCAAATTCATCATTGAAGAGGTAAATGATCCGGACGAAGTCGCCCGTCTCCGTGCGCAAGATGAGCGGCACAAGCGTAATAGTGACTGGCTACAATCACATTGGGCAGATGTGTTGCCGCAGGCGCGCGGCAAGCTGCTCGCTGTCGCCGGGCAAGAGGCGTTTATCGCCGATACGATCAAAGAGGCGTGGGCGTGGGTGGATGCGAATCATGCAGAAGACAATGGAGCCATCGTCCAGTACGTCCGTTCTGAAAAAGGACCAAGGATTTATGGTAATCGTTACCTTAAACGAGATTCTCCTACTCGCTCCACGCCATCAATATCGTATTGAGCGCGAGTAACGACAAAACCTTGTAAGAACTGCCTCATTGCGCAGCCCGCTTCTTATCCTCCATCCCCGCCGCACGGATACGAGCCTGCGCCGCGGCCAAAAGCGCTCCCCGCGCTTCTAAGAGATCAGCGACTCGGCGCAGCAAATCAGGATCGACAGCATGCAACGCCACCTGCTCATACGCAACCTGCGCCTCCTCCTGCCGTCCCAATTTCTCTAGGCAATCGCCTCTATTTTTCCACGCTAAATGGTAGTCTGGCTTGAGGGCAAGCGCCTGCTCGTACGCCGCCAGCGCCTGGTCGTGCCGTCCCAGTTGACCTATAGTAACGCTCCAGCAAGATATAGAGTGTCCATTTGTGATCTTTGCTGTCAGACCCTCTCTCCCCTGGTGGGAGAGAGTCAGAGAGAGGGGGTAGTGGCGGCGTTCACCCTCTCCTGTGTCCTCTCCCCTCAAGGGAGAGGAGGAAACTGGGCCCTGCACACTCCATATCTTGGTGGGTTTTTCCTATAGGCAAGGGCCTTTACTATGCCACGCTTCGGCATCGTCCGGGTTCAGGAGTAACAGGTAGTCATATATTTCTAACGCGTCTTGGTAGCGTTTCTCACCAGACAAACGACTTGCTTCGTCGAATAACTGCGCGGGAATGGTCGCGTCAAGGCGCGTCGCAGCAGCAAAGCATTCTCTGGCATGGTCCGCCTCTTCCGATAGTAAGAATTTGCGCCCGAACATGAGCAATGCGTCAACATCTTTGCTTTCCTCAAAGATCGGGATCAGCGCAGGGAAATCTTTTGTCGGATCACCGCTGTGGTGGTCGTATGTCACAACCTGACTGAGATATGCAGGTTCAGGTTCAAACACATCGTCTGGGCTATCCTGACGGAGAAAAGATTGCTCGGTCAGCACCCGAAGACAGTCCCGCATCTCGTTGTTGCGCACCTCGCGATCAAAGATGCCGCGTAAAACTGTTTGCAGGTGGGTAAAAGTCAGCGAAAGGTTGGCCTTGTCTAAGAGCTTCATCGCCCGCAGAGCATCTTGGCTAGCGACACTTTTGTGTGGCAAGCCCGTCCAGCGCTGACGCATGTCATCGAAGGCGTCCGCCATAACGATCGCCCCCAGAGTGGCAAACCGTTCCGCATCTTCTGCTTGCCAGGCACTGCCGATACTCTCTTTCAGTTTCCTCTTTTGCTCACGAGTACTCTGGGTTAGACGCAATTTCCATTTCATGTCGCGATAGAGGCGCTGCAGGTCGGTACTGTTTGCACCAAGCACGGGCTCTAACTTGGCGTCGTCCTGGCACGTCGCCGCCACCACCACTGACGTAGCATGTTGTTTCACTTTCTCCACAAATCATGAAACTGCTCTATTTCACGGTCTGAGAGTTTGGACAAGAGGAGATTTACCCCATGAAGATTAGATACTTTCAGGATACGGACACTCTGTACATCGAGTTCCGCGCTGTGGATGTTGCTGAAACAAAGGACCTTGATGAGAACACTTTGCTTGACCTCGACCGCGACGGCAATCTGTGTGGCCTTACCATTGAACGTGCCCGAGACCCTGCCGATATTCCGTATTTTTCCTATGAGCAGGTTACACCGTCGATCCCGGCTGCCCAGGAAACGACAGATTGACACCACGAGAAGACCGATGCTAGACCGACAACAGGTTACCTATCTAAGGAGGCTCCTATGGCAGAAAAATGGACCATCGCTGGTGAATACTTTGAATCCTGCAATTGTGACTTGATTTGCGCTTGCCTCGTGCAAGCTGACACTCCACGTGATCGTTGTGATGCGGCATTGGCGTTTCATATTGCCAATGGCACCTATGGCCAAACGAAACTCGACAACCTGAATGCGGTTCTGGTTGTTTCCTTCCCAGGTCCCGGCAAAATGCGCAACGGCAACTGGACCGCAGCGGTCTATGTTGATGAAAAAGGCACAAAAGAACAACAAGATGCTCTCGGAAACATCTTTTCCGGTAAGGCTGGCGGAACCCCAGGGGCGATATTCACTGGGCTCGTCAGTAAATTCCTCGGCATCAAAGCCACACCGATTAGTTTTCAGATCAATGGCAATGAACGAAAGCTCTCTATCCCCAGCATCCTGGAAATTGATATTGCTGCTGTAACTGGAAGTGACGGAAAGGAACCGCTGTGGGCAACGAATGCTGCCCACCCGGTTTCCTCAAAGCTCGCACTCGCGGCCTCGCGTGCCTATAGCTACAGCGACCATAACCTCTCATGGAGCACAAGCGGGACTAACGGCCATTTCGCTCCGTTTACCTGGGCGGCGTGAACATATGTCTACGTCGATGACGCAGCAAGAGAAAGAAAACTTCCTCGCCGGGGTGCACGTCGGCATTATCGGCATTGCCCAGGCAGGTTGTGCGCCGCTGACAGTTCCGATTTGGTATGCATACGAACCAGGTAAAGAGATCGGTTTTGTCACTGGTGGTTCGTCACAGAAAGGCAAACTGTTAACGCTCGGCAGCAACGTCAGTCTGTGTGTGCAGGAAGAGCAGATGCCCTACAAATATGTCAGTGTCGAAGGCACGGTGGTGGGTATCGATCCGGCGGATGTTGAACGTGACATTCGCCCTTTAGCGCAGCGCTATTATGGCCGCGAAGGCGGGGATCAGTATATCCAGCGTGTCTACGGTTCTGGTGTGGCCGACGGCGATCTGCTCATTCGTATCCGCCCTCGGCGTTGGCTTGCGGCGGATTACAGCCGGTTGTAAAACCAGCCCAGCATCTCTTCGTCGGAGGTATCGATATGGGTTCTACTCACTCTGTTCCGGTTATTGATATTGCACCGTTTCTCAGCGGCGACCCAGTAGGAACACAAGACGTTATCCGTCAGATTGGCCGCGCCTGTGAAACGATTGGCTTCCTAGTGATTACTGGTCACGGCATTTCTGCTGATTTGCAGGACCGCGTCTTTGCGGTGAGTCGTGAGTTCTTCGATCTCCCGGAAGAGGAAAAACTGCGCTGCAAAGTCCCACGAACGTACTTTGGCTACAATCCTGTCGGCTCTGAGTACGTGGCCTACAGCCTGGGCGAGAAAGCGCCGCCTGACCTCAAGGCGAATTATACGTTGGGGCGACTCAACGTCGACCAGCGCGACCCTTACTACAGCAGTTCATTGGGGCAACGGATTTTCTCTGAAAATACCTGGCCAGATCGGCCTGCCCAGTTCCGCGCCCTGATCACAGAGTATTACCACGCAACCGAACGACTAGCGCAGACGATCATGACGATGTTTGCCCTCGCGCTGCATCTGCCGCGCACCTACTTTGCAGATAAGACTAATAAGAGTGTGGATTTCTGGCGTGTACTGGATTACCCGGTACTGCCCACTCCGACCTTGCCTGGGCAAATGCGGATCGGTGCGCATACCGATTATGGCACGCTGACTCTCGTGACCGCCGATAGTCCCGGCTTACAAGTGCAAACGCCGAGTGGAGAGTGGGAGGAGGTGCCGTATCTGCCCGGCAGTATTCAGGTCAACATCGGCGATATGATGGCATTGTGGACCAATGACAAGTGGATCTCCACTATGCACCGTGTGTTACCTCCAGGCTCGGTTCCTGGGGTCAAAGCCCAGCGACGCATGGCCCTCACGTTTTTCCTGACAGCCAACTACGACACGATCATTGAGCCGTTAGCTACGTGCTGTGATCCCACTACTCCCGCTAAGTATGCACCGATCACCGCATGGGATCATCTCGTCGCAAAACTCCGTCGGCAGTTTTCGCACGACGGCGATGTCAGCGAGGAGAGCTACGAACAAGCAGCATCGCATTGAGTGATTGAGCCATCGGGTCATCAAGCGATTGGGGAAAATTGTTTCTCAATTGTAGCCACTCAGTCCTTTTCGTCCCGGAGGGACGGGTGATGGTAGCCGGGGGTTCAACCCCCGGTACGAATGCAACGACATCCTCCCCGTCGCGCAGCGACGCGATGGGCGTAAGGGTATCGTGCTCCCGGCCTTAAAAGGCCGGGCTACCTTCAGTCGCCGCGCTGCGGCTAAGGAGTTACTCTACAAATACTCAATGGCTCAATCGCTTATACGCTTGTCCCTCCGAGCAAGAGATGGTAGAGGCGTGACAGCGATCGAAGGAGGGACCCATGAAGCGTCTCATTGGTGGAGTGCTCACGTTCTGTTTTCTCTTGTCGGGTGGAGGTACTTACGCACAAAGTGCGGCGCCCAAGCCAGCCACCACTAAACATCCGATCCGCTTTGGTCTGCAAGTCGCGCAGCAGCAAACTACAATCGAAGAACTCAAGGAGGTCTGGAAAGAAGCTGAGACACTCGGCTTCGATACGTTATGGGTCAATGACCATCTGCTTGCTAGTGTCGGTCCGTCGGAAGGATCAGAATTCGAAGCGTGGACATTGTTAGCAGCGATGGCGACGGTGACTTCCAAGGTAAAAATTGGCGCAATGGTCACGAGCAATACGTTCCGTCATCCGGTGGTCCTCGCCAAGATGGCAACCACAGTCGATCATTTGAGTAACGGACGGTTAGTCTTGGGCATCGGCGCGGGCTGGTTTGAACGCGAACACCAAGCCTACGGAATCACTTTCCCTTCAGTGAAAGATCGTACAAAAGCATTAGGAGAATCGCTTGAAGTCATTACGAAGCTGTGGGCCGCGGAACCCACGGCCTCATTCAAAGGTCAATACTACAGCATCACCGACGCACCGTTCATGCCCAAGCCAGTACAGAAGCCTCATCCACCGATCATGATTGGTGGCATCGGTGAGAAGCGCGTGTTGCCGCTCGTCGCGAAGTACGCCCAGATGTGGAACATCCCCAATCTCGAAGCAAGCAAGATCGCGGAGAAAGGAAAAATCTTACAGGAAGCGTGCAAGAAAATCGGGCGCAACTGTGCCGAGATTGAATGGTCATATCTCACGCCGCTGTACATCAAGGCTGATCCTTCCTCAGCCCAGAGTCTACTCGAAACCTTGGCGAAACTGCGCAACATCACAACTGATGAGGCTCGCAAAAGTATTCTGATTGGCGACTCAGAGGCGATTCGCCAGCAAGTACAGGCCTACATTGACGCCGGCGTCACCCATTTCATTATCAACCTACGCAAACCTGGGCTGTATGATCGCGAAGGCGTACGCATGTTCGCCAAAGAAGTCATGCCGCACTTTCGTCAGCAAGCCGCCCAGCCTACAACGGCAAATAAATAATTGTTGACTACACTGGAGGAATATCTATGGCCGGAACATTTATTGGAAAAGTCGTCCTTGTTACTGGCGCAAGCTCAGGAATCGGCAGAGCCGCAGCGCTGGCCTTTGCACGCGAAGGGGCAAAAGTCGTCACCGCAGACGTGACCGTTGAAGGTGGAGAAGAGACCGTTCAACTGATCAAGAAAACTGGCGGTGAGGCGATCTTTGTCAAAACCAACGTCGCCAATGCAGCCGAAGTGGAAGCGTTGGTCAACGCCGCCGTCAGCACCTATGGGCGGCTAGACTGTGCCTACAATAATGCCGGAATTTCCGGGAAGTCGCAGAGCATCGTCGATACGACTGAAGAAAACTGGGACCGTATCATTGCCATCAACCTTACCGGTGTGTGGCTGTGCATGAAATATGAGATTTCCGTCATGCTGAAAAACGGCGGCGGGGCGATCGTGAACACAGCCTCAGATGCTGGTCTTGCCGGCGTGAAGCGGCTTGGTGCATACGTCGCGAGTAAACACGGAGTCGTAGGTCTGACCAAGACCGCAGCGTTGGAGTGCGCCAAGAACGGCATTCGCGTCAACGCAGTGTGTCCTGGACCGATTGAAACGCCGATGCTGATGAAAGGCTCAGACCGCTTTCCGCAAATGATTCCCAAGATGATCAAGGCCCAACCGAACGGCCGTCTCGGGAAACCCGAGGAGATCGCTGAGGCTGCAGTATGGTTGTGTTCTGATGCGGCATCGTTTGTCACTGGATTAGCGATGCCGGTCGATGGTGGGTATATCGCACAGTAAAGCGGTACCTCACCCGCACTCGCTTTGCTCGTGCTGCCCTCTGCACCTCACCCGCACTCGTTGCACTCGTGCTGCCCTCTCCTTGACAGGAGAGGGCGAGAAGAAGGAGAGAACTTCATGAAACTTGGCATCTTTAGTTTCAACACCGAATACACCATGCCAGCCGACGAATTAGCGCGCGAATGTGAAGCGCGCGGCTTTGAATCGTTGTGGCTGCCTGAACATACCCACATCCCTTCCAATCGCGAGTCGCAGTATCCTGGCGGTGGCGAATTACCTGAAGAATACGCCCACATGTCTGATCCGTTCATCGGCTTAGCTGCCGCTGCTGCAGCGACGAAGACGCTCAAACTTGGCACCGGAATCTCACTCGTCACCGAACACGACCCAATCGTACAAGCAAAGCAGGTCGCCTCGCTTGATCGTATTTCTAATGGAAGATTCATCTTCGGCGTCGGCGCGGGCTGGAACAAAGAAGAGATGGCCAATCATGGTACCCCTCCTAATAAACGGTGGAAAGTCTTCACCGAACGGATCGAGGCTATGAAGGTCATGTGGAAGGAAGAGGTCGCCTCATATCACGGTCAGTTCGTGAATTTTGATCGTATCTGGTCATACCCTAAGCCGCTTACCAAGCCACATCCGCAAATTCTCCTCGGTAGCCTTAATTCCACATTGGGCCGACAACGCGTCGTTGATTTGTGCGATGGGTGGATTCCAGTGGAAACTGCTATTGCTGATATGTCTGCGTCCATTAAGGATCTTCACGAACGCGCCCGTTCTGCCGGACGTGACCCACAATCGATTCCTATTTCCTTCTTTTGTGTGCACGCCGCCAGTATGGATCGCCTCGAACGCTATCGTTCGCTGGGCGCAGTGCGAACGGTCGTCCGCGCTCCAACTGCAGGACGTGAGGCCATTCTGCCGTTTCTTGATCGGTATGCAGACATTGCGCGAAAGTTCGCCTAGAAGACTGGATAAGGTGTCATTGCGAAGAACGTTAAGTGACGAAGCAATCTCTTTCTCGAACGAACACAGATATGCCCTAAAAGAACACCAAAATTCATGACCAACAACTCTCCACCAACACACCCCACAATCTACACTCGACTGCCCTTCTTCTACGGCTGGGTGGTCGTAGCGGTCGCCTTTATCACGCTCGGTATCGGGACCAATACACGAACCGCGTTCTCGCTGTTGTTCCCACCTATCCTAAAGGAATTTGGCTGGGACCGTGGTCAAACTGCAGGCGCGTTTTCCATCGGCTTCGTGGCAGCGACGATCTTCGCTCCTTTCCTGGGCATGTTAATGGATCGCTTTGGTCCACGACTCGTCATTCCGTTCAGCGCAATTCTGATGAGCATCGGCATGGCCTTGGCAACGCAGATCTCACGTCCGTGGCATCTGCACCTCACTCTCGGCGTGTTAGTTGGTGGGAGTACTCTTGCCCTGAGTTACATGGGACATTCTCTGTTCCTACCCCA
>JAYVFX010000478.1:0-1951 GCA_043772795.1 Deltaproteobacteria bacterium | reverse complement strand
TTCTTCTGCTTCTAGCTTTTCATAGAAATGATTACCAAGACGGGGATGACTAAATGCGTAACCTTGCTGGTGTCCATCGCCAATGACAAATCGTTGAAGGGTTCTCAGCGCCTCGTCCAAACTCCACGTATTCAATTGAGCTTCGGCTGGCGTTAGTCGAAGGACATCGCTCCGCTCCAAAGGGCCGAGGGCGCAGGACAAGATATTAAGTACGGCTTGAACCGTTGATTCTCGGATAGGGGATTGAGGACCCCATAGCTCACGCTGGTTTGCCCACCAACGTTCGAAGTAGTTTTCAATGCCGGGACGAATCTTTTGTAAGTCTTCTGGCTGCAAGCGAGCGACGGATTCTCCTTTTGTCCACAACTCGTCTACATAAAGGCGGACCAGGAGTGGGTCCCCTTCGCTGAGGCGATGCAGTTGGGCCACAATATCGACCCGTTTCCCCAGGACGTCGAGTGGGAATCCCATACGCTGCAATACGTCTGCTATGCCTTCATGAGAAAGCGGAGAAAGTTCCAGCGCCTTAGCGAGGTGAGGTCGGTGCCATCCGAGAGTACGAAGCCAAGAGATGGTCATCATATCGCTAGCACCGTGGCGGGCCGAAAGTACCACACGCAAACCCTTTGGTGGGCTGAACGGAAAAAAATCTTCGGCGAACTTCCAATCTGCAGCCTCATCGGCACCATCAATAATGAGAACTAATTGTTTACCTTCAGGTACAGGGCGCACAAGGTAATCGAGCATTAATCCTCGCCATTCTTCTGCTGACGTGTTCTGACCAGGTAACGTCGCATTGTGGAGGTCGGCCAGACGCGCAGTTAACGCAGCAAAAATGACGCGGGATAGATTGGTGCGAAAACGAACGCTTATAGGAAAGAAGATAACAGATACTTCTCCCTTAGCTAACAAGTGCCTGCTCCAGCGTGTGAGTAATGCCGATTTACCTCGTCCTGCGGGAGTAGCCAGTAAAAGATATGGGGGAGCTTTGGGATCAGCTAGCCATTCATCCAAGAGGGAGATGTCTTTTTCACGACCGCCAAACGGGACAGGGTGTTCTGGTGTTCCCAGGTACTCAATGAGGAAATTTTGAATACGATTTGCGTAGTCGGTTGGGAGCTTGTTCACTCCCTGAACAAGAACATTGATGACATTTTGATTACCAAGGACCAGCAGGCTCTCCGTGATATCGTTGCCAACAGCTATGCCTCTCTCTGTGAGAGCCTTGCGAAGAGACTCTTTGTCGAGCGTGGCTTCGGTCAGCCCAGCGATTGTCGTCTGATTTGCTTGATTTACTGCCTGCTCTAGTTGAGGGGCAAGATATTGGTCAAAGATCCAGCGATGAAGGTCAACTGTCACCTTGGCTGCTAGATCCTCGGGGGTTGTGAAAGGCGGGCCAACTGTATGATTAGTTTGTAGCTCTACTTTCAGATCAGCAAGCCGTGCCCCGTTGTCCGGATCTTTTTCTTTGTCTTTCCTTGCAATTGTCCTTTCATCTTTGAAGTATATGAAACAAGGGAGCTTTCGTTCTCTCGCCCGGCGATATTCATCTTCGGTGATGCCTGATCCATAACGTCCAGCGAAGATGCCTACGTAAACCTGGGACTGATCTACTTCTTTAAGGGAAGCCTTCCGGGTGTTTTCATCTCGGCTGCCGAAATGTTCCATACCTACGAACTTCGTCTCTCTCATTCGCTGCAAAGCGTTTTCTACCGCTTGCTGCTCTGTTTGGAGATCGAGCCACGTAGAACTGACAAAGACACGAACAATAGCTAGCTGTGAAGACATTCCCGTTAACAACTCCCCCATTCTACTTGCTACGGTCGATAGTATCATTACTCGAGTGTTGTGTTTGTAACTTCTCAATAACCTGAGGTAAACATCCTGTGATTCAGTGACTTCGCAATACGTTCGGGGATCTATGGGCTCTGAGCGGCAGCACGAATGAGCT
>JAYVFX010000477.1:0-5163 GCA_043772795.1 Deltaproteobacteria bacterium | reverse complement strand
GCGGGATTTCACACGTCGCTCCTCTGTGAGATCGATCCCGGCGGACAGTCGGTGCTGCGAGATCGCTTTCCAGCAGCGCGAATCGAGCCGGACATACGTACTCTCATGAAATTGCCGAAGGTCGATGTCCTGTCGGCAGGTTTTCCATGTCAGGATCTCAGCCAGGCGGGTAAGACCGCCGGAATTCGCGGTGCGCAGTCAGGACTTGTCGATGAAGTGTTCCGCTTGGTGAGTGATCGAAAGCACGCTCCGAAGTGGCTCGTGCTCGAGAACGTGTCTTTCATGCTGCGACTCTCCCGCGGAGCAGCAATGGATCACGTGATGTCGAGCCTCGAATCGATGGGATTCCGCTGGGCGTACCGGATACTCGACTCTCGGGCGTTCGGCGTTCCACAGCGCAGGCAGCGCGTCATCATCCTCGCGTCTCGTACCGAGGATCCTCGCCCGGTCCTTTTCGGCATGGATTCGGGCGAGTCGCTGCGAGATCCCGAAAATGCATCCTCGTTCGGCTTTTACTGGACAGAGGGGACACGCGGTCTGGGCTGGGCAGTGGATGCAATTCCGACATTGAAGGGTGGGTCGACGATCGGTATCGCATCACCGCCCGCAGTCTGGAAGATCGCCGACAGCGCGGTGATCACGCCGGATATTCGTGACGCCGAACGCCTTCAGGGTTTCCCAGCAGACTGGACCGCGTGTCTCGGTCATGACCGACGCGCGCTCGGCAAGCGCTGGAAGCTTGTCGGCAACGCTGTCACGACAGGTGTGGCGGAATGGCTCGGTCATGCACTGACTGGGCATGGGAATGGCCCGTGGACCGATTTGCAGCGTCTCGAGCGCGGCAGTACGTGGCCAAATGCGGCGTGGGGTGATGCCTCCGGTCGTGTAGCGGTGGATGTCTCGGCTTTTCCGTTGGCACTTCCACATCCGCCGCTGACGTCTTTTCTCGAGCATCCCGGAGTTCCACTCTCGATTCGCGCCACGAGCGGATTCTTGAGCAGAGCACGTACTGGATCACTGCACTTTCGACCCGGCTTCCTCGAAGCACTCGATGCGCATGTCGATCGCATGACCGGCGCCGACGAGCAGCTCACCGCTATCGCATGACGCTCCGCGCCATCGATACCGATCCGGCACGATCGGCATTGATGAAGCATATTCGTCGGGAAAGAACGGAACCCGAAGATGCCGTTGCCGAGATTTTGCGTGAACTCGGAATTCGGATGCGCAGAAATGTGCGAAGCCTACCCGGGTCACCCGACTTCGCGAACAAGCGCCGACGAATTGCAGTGTTCGTGCACGGTTGTTTCTGGCACGGGCACATCGACTGTGACAAGGCGCGCATTCCGCGACACAATCGGCGCTTCTGGACCGAGAAGTTCGATGCGAATCGTGCGCGAGACCGTGTCAAAGAGCGCACGCTGCGGAAGGCGGGATACCGAGTGGTCGTGATTTGGCAGTGTGCGATTTCAGATTCCGCCACACGCCGGCGACTCATGCGAATGATCGACCGCTCGCCGCTTGCCGCAGAGCGAAAACCTCGCTCCGCAGTCTAACCTACGACCTTGCTTGACACGTCGTGTAGACGCGACTGAAGGCCGTTGCCGCCCGCCTTTCGACAGCTACAATCCAAGCCAACTATGCTTGCCGAACCTTCGCGATTAGCTGTTCAAATTCAGTACGTGGACCAGAGTCATTTTTCAGGAATTCAGACAGAAGAAGCGCGAAAATAACGTCAGCGCTAAGACCATGGATTACTTTCGCCAACAATTCGAGCTTCTGCTTGTAGTCAGTCGCGTTTTTGACGTCATCCGGTATCGCCCCGAACTTTGCGATGACAGTTGTGTCATCCCATACAAGTGCTTCAGGCGTTACTCCCGGTAGGAATGAGACATTCTTCCTTAGATACTCTATATAACTATTTACCTCTGCGGCGTCTACGAAGTTGAGTTTGGGGCCATGAGTATTCGGGCCCTTCGTGAAATCCGAGACTATCTTTTCAAGCTCGGACTTCCCCTGTGGTAGTGCCGATTGCGTCGGCAAAGCTATCGAAGGACGTTGATCACCGTCCAGCACAATAAGCGTTTGGTGTGACTTGGCCGCTGCGTATGCTTGAATATCGGCATAAATACGATTCACTCCACCCGGGCGTACTAAAACGTGCACTGCATGCGGCGCGCCGCTCGGCGCCCAAGCGCCCATGGCTGCAATTACCATTAGCTTCGCGCGTTCATCCTCTACTAGAACTACTCCGCCTGGCAGTAAGTCCGCCACCTCATGAAGTGCTTCGCGAGCCGTGTGCGTAGCCGAAACACCGACTCGTTGATTTGCTTTTACGTAAAGTACCCTCAGCGCAGTCTGTGGGAGATCCGCCGTGAAGTACGGCGAGTGGGTCGCCATAACCACCTGAAATTTCTTTCGCACGGTGAAATGACAGATCGCCTCGAGCATTCGCTGCTGAGCCTTTGGATGCAATGATGTTTCTGGCTCGTCGAGCAGAATTAGCGAGCCATCCTTGGCTTCCTGGAGGCCGTGAATCAAGAACGCCGCAGCAGATTCACCGCTGCCAGCAAATGCATCGGAATATCCACCATCGATGTTCGCTACCGAGAACCTCACGGCCTGGCCGGAGTGTCCGCGGTACGCCGAATGAGACACGATTCTTCCGGCCTCGTACTTTCGACCGAGAACATATGATAGCACGCCTAGTTCGTCCTTCGAAAACTCGACGCCGCCGACGTTCATAGCTTTGAGCACTTGTGAGGACTTGCGCCGCAAGTAGTCCTGCTTCCGGTACTCGCGACGAAGTTTTCCGCGCTCCTTTGCGCGTTGAATCAGCCCTGCCAAATGTTGCTGATCAGGAAAGTAGAAGTACTTGTCGAAGGCGGGTATTTCGGCGCGGAAGTCCAAGTGCACCACGTCAGCCCGAACGGGCGGTGCGCGTTTTGCACCAACGGCAAATCCGTAGGGGCTTGTCGGCTTCACGGCTTCCCAGTAGTCAGGATCCTCTACACCTCGCGGCGCGCGAGCTTTGATGCATTCGACAAGAGTTCCACTGTTTGATTTGTATGTATGCGTAACGCTCTGCTTGAGTCCATCCCGCGTATCTGGAATGGCATCCATTTTCGTTTCGAACCAGAAATCAGCAATCGACCTTTTGTCGATGCTTCCATACAGAGCATGAAGTATGGAGCTCTTGTTCGTCCCATTGCAGCCGAGGATGGCCGTAACTGGAAAATCGAATACGATGCTCTCGTTTGATTCGAGGTTTCTGTAGTTCGGAAACCGAAGCCTGTGAATGATTAGATCCACTGCCCCGCCTTCGAGTGCTTTGAGACTCCCCGCAAGCGGCTCCACTGCTAACTTCTGCTTTTTGCTCACGATTGTGCTCTCATGTTGCGACAAGTGCCGCATATAAAGCACGTGCGATCGGCACAATCATTTGTGGAGGAAATGCATTCCCGATCTGCCATGCGGCATGTTCCTTCCCACGCCGCAGATCGAATTGATAGTCCGCCGGAAACGATTGCAGCAATGCAGCCTCGCGCAACGTTATTGCACGATCCTCGACAGGATGAAGAAACCTACCCTTCGATGGATTGCTGCACCCACCCGTGATTGTTGGGGCGGGAGCATCCCACTTCATGCGTCCGTACACGTCGCTGAAGCCGTCCGTCCTCTCGTGGCAGGCCAACGAATAGTCTGCACGAACGGACGAGCGGCTGCCACCATTGTGCGGAGTCGCTCGAATTCGTTCCATCACGGTGGCGCTCCTCGACTCCGTGACGTCGTGAAGCACGTCGCCGCTGTGTCCCGCAGCCGGGAGCATGGCGATCGCGTCTCGTACGGTTCTCTGAGTCGTGCTTGATGGACTCCACCACTCGGTGGGGACGGTCCCATCGCGGATCGCCATGAGAACCAAACGCCGGCGTCGCTGAGGAACACCATAGTCGCTCGCGTCGACGACTTTGTACTCTGATTCATATCCTGCTGCAGCGAGGCCATGCCTGAAGTCGGAGAATCTACGATCTTGCGCCAAGCCAGGAACATTCTCCAAGAGCACAGCTCTGGGCCGAGTCGAGCGGACAAGCCGCAAGATGTCAAAAATTAGGTCGTTTCGGGGATCGGTAACGACACGGCGTTGACGCCGCGTTCGCAACGTCGAATAGCCCTGACATGGTGGACAACCAGTCAAGAGATCGAGTTCTCCTCGCGCTAAACCTGCGCGCTTCAGAAGCTCTACGCCGGAGATTTTCCGGATATCTCTTATGAGTACGCGCGTGTGAACATGATTCTGCAGAAATGAGGATGCAGATATCGGATCAATCTCTACGGCCGCGCACACAATGAAACCCGACTGAATCAGGCCGGTACTCAGTCCGCCGACTCCTGCGAACAAGTCGATCGCCGTGAGGTGAATACCGGTCATGTGCAGAGGTATCGCGTGTATTGCTGGTTTTGAGTGCGGCGCACCACAATGAATGGACTACGCAGTAGGGCCGAATTAACCCTTGGTGAGCTTGTTACGCCATCCGATTGATTCCCGATTGAGCTTCGGCCGTCGGATGCGGTCTCGTGCTAGCCATCCCGCATGCATTCGGCGCTTTACGTGCCTTAGTGGCGTAGCACAGCCGTTGGACACAGCGCCAAGAATCCCGCCACCACTGGCGCCTTCCTTGATTTTCGGTGTTTGTTCGGTATCGTCTCCCTCCCCACCCCTGCGCACCACCCAGCCTGCCCCGCTCCTCTCGCGTGCCCGCCGACCCCGCCCCCGATCCATGCCGTCTCTCTGGCGCGTCGCCTGTGTCCGCATCCCCCGCTTCCCGGTCGGCGCCGTCTGGCGCGCCAACCAGGGCCCGAAACAACTGGGGCTCGGCCTCGGACTCACTGCCCCTGAGCCCGCCTCGACCAAGGCGGTGGACGACGCGAAACACTGGGACGACCGTCTCCTCGCCCTCGCCGACGGCAACACCCTCCGCGCCGTGACCGCCGCCGCCGGCAAGGCTCGCGTCCGCGCCGGCATGACCGTCACCGCCGCCCGCGCCCGCTGCACCCGCCTCGAAATCCTGCCGTGGGACGAGATCGCCATCGCCGGCGCCCTCACCCGCGCCACCGCCGCCCTGATCCAGGCCAGCCCGCACGTCTCGCCCGCCGGTGCCATCA